>JAUWJJ010000051.1 GCA_030607765.1 Candidatus Aerophobota bacterium | reverse complement strand
TTGCCTTTGGGATAGGAAGTGCTATTTTAGGTGGGGCTTTTAATGGATTTCTTGTTAATCTTTTTAAAATACCTCCCCTCTTAGTTACACTTGCTACCATGTACATGTATAAATCACTTGCCCTTTTGATTTCAGTTGAACCTGAATTCGGTAATCCTATGCCTATCTCTAAGTTTCCAGAGAATTACTTCTTTATAGGACAAAGTACTATTTTGGGAATCCCATTTCAAGTGTTTTTCATCTTTATTCCTATATTCTTTATATTAAACTACTATCTAAAATATACGACCTTTGGACGATCTCTTTATGCTGTTGGTAATAATGAGAAATCTGCTCAATTTTCAGCTATCTCCGTAGCAAAAACGAGATTTATTGCTTATATTGTAGGGGGTCTTTTGGTAGGAATCGCTGCTATGATAATGACCTCAAGAATAACAAGTGCTCGTCCAGATCTTGGAACTGGTTATGAACTTCAGGCTATAACTATAGCTGTTTTAGGAGGGGTAAGCATATTTGGTGGTGAGGGAAATATGCTTGGAGTTCTTCTCAGTATCGGAATCATAGTTACCCTTTATAATGGATTACAGCTTGCCGGGGTAAATGCTATATGGCAAATGGGAGCACTTGGTCTTGTATTAATAGGAAGTGTATTGGGACACAATATACTTTCTCAGAGAGCTAAACGTCATCAAGTTTTGTTGACTGAACAACTATCTGTATCTGAAGGATCAAAGTAGCTCATTATATCTTAGCAATGAACGTTGGTGTCATTCAACTTTTGCAGGAAATCCGTTCTATTAAATTTTTAGGACATCTTTAAATCCGTAACGTTTGAATTAACAATGATTTATGTAAGGAAAGAAAGATTAATATCAAAATCACAGATATCACATTTTGAGTAGCCGCAACCTTTAGGTTGCGTAAAGAAAGAAAAGCTATTGTATATAAACGCAGGCTCTCAAGCCTCGCGGCTACCAATTTTTTTGTGCAAAAGTTAGCTGTCAAGTTATTTTAGTTGAGTATCCTGATAAGGGTTTAATTAAACTCTTAAGGAAGAAAATTTTATCCAAAGGTTAAACTAATTAGACTAATCAATTATCAGCATAATTTTGACAAATTGACCTTTGTGTTTGGTTGCTAAGTCAAAGGCTTTTTGGATATCATCCAGGCTAAACCTATGGGTGATTATCCTGGAATAATCTATCCTCTGTTTAGCTCTTTGCATAAATTTGATAGTCTTGGGGAAAAACCAGGGTGCACCTGCCTGTCCATGAATAAAAAGTCCCTTCCAGTTTGTAAGACCAATTTCTACAGGGACTTTCCTTCCCACAGAATGTCCTATGAGCCGTATTCTTCCACTCCCTGCTACTACATCAAAACATTGAGCAATAGCTTCATCGTTTCCTGAGGCTTCTACAACTAAGGTAGAACCCCGTCCGCTTGTAAGATCAAAAACACTCTCTTTAACATTTGCTGTCTTGCTGTCAATAACCTCATCAGCACCCAGTTTTTTTGCCCATTCTCTTTTTGATTGGATGGGCTCCACAACTATCCCCTTTGCTCCTGCAGTTTTCGCTACAACTAAAGCTAAAAGACCAATGGGACCTGCCCCAAAAATAACCACATCATCGCTTGCATCAACATATCCACCCTCACCCCATATAGCGAAATAAGAAACAGAGAAAGGCTCCACAAGTGCTCCTTCCTCGTAGGTCATCTCCTCTGGAAGTTTATGGAGAAATCTTTCCTCTAACGCCAAATATTGCTCCATTCCTCCAGGATTGTTGGGCATAAAGCCAACTTTTCCCATATTTTCGCAAGCAGAGGGAGGCAAACCAGATTTACAACTGTAACATTTTCCGCAGGGCAGAATACACTCTCCGGTAACTTTATCTCCTCTTTTAAGGGATAAAACATCCTCACCCACATCAACAACCTCACCAGCCCATTCATGACCGGGAACATAAGGAGCAATGTCGTATCTTCCCTCTTTTGAATGTCCCAGATAGCATTCAATATCAGAGCCACAAATACCTGTTGCTTTAAGCTTAACAAGGGCTGACTCACCACTAACCCTGGGTATTTCGACTTCCTTTGATTGTAAGTTGTGAGGACCTGCAAGGTATGCTGCACGTTGAGTAGAACTCATAAGATTACCTCCTTGAACAATTTTCCTCTATCTCTTCTTAAGAGTACGGGTGAGCAAAGATAGAGAAAAAAATTCTCTAAGCTGGAAAAGATTTTGGTGAGTTGTTTTATAATTTTTAAGGAACAATTACCACTTTCATACTTTCCGCTTGCATAGACTTAAGGATTGCATCCTCGGCATCTTCTATTTTATACTGATGAGTAACAATTCTTTCAAAAGGGATTGTATGAAGATATCTTTCTATTAACTTTAAGGTGGGGCCATAGCCTGTATAGGGGTGATTGGTCATTCCTATGAGGCGAATACTTTTAGCTAACATATGCCTGTGAGGACTTAAGGAAACTGTTCCCGCTTCTACGTAATTACCAACCTCAAAATACATCCCTCCCTTTCGGAGCATCTCTATACCTTCTCTAACAACCTCGGGAATCCCAACACATTCCACAACTAAATCAACACCTCGAGCATCTGTAAGAGCTTTAACTTTTTCAATCCTCTCTTTTTCTGTAGTTTTTTCTACATTAATGGTAACATCTGCGCCAAAATCTTTTGCCAATTTTAGTCGATATTCAGATTTATCTATAGCTATTATCTGTCCCGCGCCCATTATTCTAGCCTTAATTATGTGGCACAATCCCAAAGGTCCGGTTCCCTGAATCAGCACGGTATCTCCCGTACCAAAACCCTCTCCTCCCAAAGAATAAAATTCTTTAGCTTTATCAAAATGGTAGGTTACCACCAGTGGCTCAGTAAGCACAGCTATTCGGGGAGGAATTTCTGGAGGAACTTTAAAAACGAAAGTATCAGAAGTAACATACATATATTCTGCCCACCCTCCAAACAGATGTGGAGGAGTTTTGCAGCTTATAGTGACACCATAGGTTTTAATATTTTCACACCAGGGGTAAGCAGCAATATGTCGACAATACCAGCACCTGCCACATATTATATCCGGACAAATAACTACTCTATCTCCTTCTTTAAGTTCCCGGCCATAAAATTCCAAATTTTTCTTAGCCTGCTTTCCTATCTCTGCAACAAGTCCCACATCCTCGTGTCCAGGGATTATAGGTAAAGGAATATCTTCTTCGGCTGCGGTTCCCGCATATTGCCTGAGTTCCCCTTTATAAGTATGTTTATCTGTCCCGCAGATACCTGACATTTCCATTTTAACTAACATATCAGATTCTTTTACGGATGGGTAGGGAAATTCTTGTATTTTAATTTCACCCGGTTTAGTTATCACCGCCGCCCTTACCTTTCTCATAAACTACCTCCAAAGGTTTAAGCTTTCTTAATTGCTTCCATACTTCCGGTTTTTATTATATTTATGAGGTCTTCCTCATCTATCTCTTCTTTGGAAACCTCCCCCACTTTGATTCCTTTGTCTAAAATTACAAACCTGTTAGCAACCCTGTAAATATGAAATATGTTGTGGGTAATGTAAACAACGGGAATTCCAGCCTCCTTGAGTCTTTCTACCACAGTTAAAACTTTTCCTACTTCTTTAACTGACAACGCTCTCATAGGTTCATCCAATACTACCACCTTTGTCTTAAAAAAAAGAATTCTCCCTATCTTTATCGCCTGTCTTTCTCCCCCTGATAAAACAGCTATTCTCTCATTTATGTTTCTTATAGATGCTATACCTACCCCTCCCATAGCTCTTTTGACCTCTTGTTTCATCTTCTTTTTATCAAGCATTACTAAAGGGCCTACTTTTTTAACCAATTCTTTGCCGAGAAAAAAATTTCTTGTAATGTCCATTAAAGGTATCAATCCAGTGTCCTGATACACAATGCCAACTCCTTTTGCTCGAGCTTCATTGGGAGAGGAAAATTTTACCTTTTCCCCATAAAGGTAGATCTCACCCTTATCAGGTGAATAAACCCCTGCTAAAATTTTAGCCAGGGTACTTTTACCGGCACCATTATCTCCTACTAATCCAAGGACATTCCCAGGATAAACTTCAATACTTACACCATTTAAAGCTTGAACTTCGCCAAATTTTTTATATATATTTACCATTCTTATCGCTGGTTCTGCCATTTCCATCTCCTTCTTATTAAGTAAATAAGTTAAGATTGCGCTATTTTTTCCCTCAATATGACTGCTATAATTATCAAAAGACCTATGAAGGCCTGATACCAATAGGCAGGTGCACCTGCCAGTACAAGGCCAATTCTCATAGTTGACATTAACAGGACACCAATAAAAGCTCCAAATACACTTCCTGCGCCACCTGTCAATAAACATCCCCCTATCACTGCTGAAGCTATGGCCTCTAATTCCAATCCAGCTCCCAGGGTGGGAAATGCTGAAAACATCCTTCCAACTAATAAAAGTCCAGAAACTCCGGATAGAGACCCTACTATAATAAAATTAATAAGCTGGACTCGATTTACTAATACACCTTCATTTCGAGCAGATTCCTTCTCTCCCCCTGTGGCAAATGTCCAACTTCCATGTCTGGTATTAAACAGCACAAAGGTAAGGACCGCTGTTACTATCATAAACCATATGGCGCTTGTTCTAATGGGAATCCCTCCTATCCTACCTGCCAATAGGCTAAATAAAACTGGATGGGCTGCCTTACCTCCTTTAACTGAAGCAGGGAATCCCTCAGTCCATATTAACAATACCCCCCTTAGAAACATCATCATTCCCAGTGTGACTATAAAAGAATGTATATGCATCTTCAAAACCACCGTGCCGTTAAAAAAGCCTACAGCAGCACCAGCACCAACTGCCATTGCTAAGGAAACTATTGGATGTAACCCGAAGTTAAGAGCCCATATAAAAATCATGCCACTCAGTGCATAAACCGAGCCCACCGATAGATCAAAATTGCCACTGATCATTAAAAGAGCTACAGGTACTGCTATTATACCTAATTCAGCTGCTGTTGCTAATATCTCTCCCCAGACAGATAGGCTCAAAAATCTGGCGTTTAGAGAAGCAAAAACTATACAAATTGCAAGAAAACTTATACCTGCCGCTATCTCGGGAAATCTTTTTATACCTCGAGTGACCGCACGTATCATTTACCACTCCCTTATAAGATTAATCAAATTTAAAATGCCCCTATCTTGCTAAAATACAGAATGAGGAAGAATCAAAGTTAAATGACCCTTCCTCATCCACGTTTATCTTTAAGCTCCTCCGGTGGTATCAAGTTGCTTTCTTACCAGAGGCAAACTGGACTTATCAATAACTGTAGGCCCTGTTGGCAGATTTTCTGGGGGCATGTAGCCATAGGCAAGGCGAAGATAAATACTAATCGCACTAAGAAATCCCTGCATAAAAGGCTGCTGAGCAATGGTAGCTATCATTTCCCCCTTTTCAATAGCTTCCAGGGCTAAATCGTCGACATCCATAGTTGCCAGGCGGACTTTGCCTTTTAAATTCTTCTCACGGATCAATCTCACTGATGGTGCTGTCCCTAAGGGTCCAAGTGTAAAAATCACATCTGTATCCTGGTGTCTCATTAGATAACTATCCAGTATTCCAATTGCCCTTGAAGGTTCCGGGGTGATATTTAGCTTCTCCACGGGTATATTATGCCTGCCAAGAACCTCCATAATACCCTTGGCTCTTAATTCCAGACATAGAAGCCCAGCTTGATGAATTCCAATCACTGCCCGAGTAGGCGTAAATTCCTCTAATACTCTCTTAGCCAAAGCTTCTCCGGTTAGAGTTTCATCCTGACCCACATAACCTATAAAAGGAAGTTTCTCTTCAGGAGGACCATACGGTTTGGTATTAGCCACAAGTACTGGGACATCTTTAGATTTAGCATATTCGAGAGGCTCTCTAAACATCTCTGGGTTCCCAATTGTAACTACTATTCCATCTGCACCTGCTGCTAAAGCTGTCCATACAAATTCTACTTGTTTTTTAAGACTATATTTAGGCGGGGCAGCAAATATTCCTTTCACTGGAAGCATTCTGCAAGCTGCTTCCCAACCCTTTTTCTCACAAGCCCAGAATGGATCTCCAGCTCCAGCGTGAGGGATATAGTACAGTAAGTACTTTTCCTCCGGGGATTGAGCAGCAGCAAAGGCAACACTACCGATACCAAGCAAGAGTATGGATAAGGCTAATAATATAAGCAAAAATTTTACTACTGACTTACCAAACATTGTAACTACCTCCTTATCTTGAGATTATTTATTTTTCTGTGGAAGCTCTTAAGAAGAAAAACTAATCTTTCCATACTTCCCTCCTAAAAACTTTCTTTTATCCTCAAGCTAATGGTCTATTTATTTTCTTATCTTTTACCTCCTCCTGACCATATTTTTAGCTCTTTCTTGCCAGAGATTTAACTTCACTATCAACTGTTAGCAAATTTTTTTGTCAAGTGGTAGCTTTTGAGAAATATAATCTCGACTTTACCATTGGTATGCTCTTTTTTTCTCAGGAAATCTGTTATAGACCTCAAACTCAAGTCTTTTCCATTTTATTATATCCAGATCAAGGTAACTGTCAATAAATTCCAGGAGCAGAATTTCCACATTTTATATCCCCACATCCATTTTTAGATTCTTGTCTATTTTATACATTTCACAGACACTATTTGGACACCAAAATTTTGTTGAAAAATATATGATTGTAGGTAAAATTTATCCATTTTAGAGCCATATAGTAGTCTACTTTTCATTTTCTTTGGAGGGTTAGGGGAGAAACCATTACTAAAATCCTTCCAGGCTTAATCCACCCTTTAAAATGCAATTTTCTACGAAACCTTTTACCAGAGAGAATTGTAATATTTAAACGTAGGCTCATAGGGGCTAAGACAAAGAAAATGGGCAAAGTTGGAAAGTATGGTGTTGAAATAGAGTATTTTTAGTAAGGCTAAGATACTAATTTTAAAGTGCTGATCTCTGTAATGTAGAATTATAGAGATTTTTGCAACGAGGGGTTGACAAGAAATTTCTATGGATATACTATATAAGTAAATTTTAATATACTTATCAACCATTTGGTTCACAAGATCTAATCGCTAAAACCATGCAAGAATTGGCCAAAGTTTTTAAGGCATTATCGGATACCAATAGACTGAAAATATTTATCTTTCTTTCCAGAAAAACTTTGTGCGTCAATGCTCTGGTGAATTGCTTAGGTATATCCCAACCCGCTGTATCTCAACACTTAAAAATTTTAAGAGAGGCGGGTTTAATAAATGCAGAAAAAAAAGGATATTGGATGCATTATTCAACTAATAAGAA
>JAUWJJ010000016.1 GCA_030607765.1 Candidatus Aerophobota bacterium | reverse complement strand
CTAGATTTAGTAATCTGTAATATCTCCATATTTTTGTAGTCCTTTCTGAGTACAATTGTAGTATATTTTGACTACAAAGTCAATCTCTTTATTATATGCTATGATAATATTTAAATAATGAAGAGTCAATGTAAAAAATATTTAAGACATCGTCCCGTCTGCTTTCCAGGCATTAATGAAAATGGGCAATTTTGGGCGGGGACAAAATTATTCAAAAAAGGAAATAGTGAAGATAGGGATTACCTAAGGCTAAGGTAGGCCAAAAAGAAGAAGTAAATATACAAAGACGAGGAGTTATTTATTGAGAAAAGCTGTTAAATATCAAGATTTGTGTGATGTAAGGAAACTTTAAGTAGATAAACTTAACGGTTAGTAGAGCATTTTCATAGCAGCTCTTACCTCTTTTAAGGTAGAGGAGGCTACAACCTTGGCTTTTTCTCTTCCTTCTTTGATAATTTTATTTAACATCTGTTTTTCTTCTTTGATTTGAGCTCTTTTTTCTCTGAAAGGAGCTAAGGTTTTGATAAGAATGTCAGCTAAGTTAGCCTTACAGGTAGTGCAGGGAAGTTTTCCTTCTTTACATTTTTGAAAGATTAAATCCAGACCTTCCCCCAAAACTCCCCCAAAAATTTTGTGATAGTTATAAACATTACACTTTTGAGGGTGTCCAGGATCCCCTAAGTATATCTTTTCCGGATCGGTAAACATTCCCATAACTTTTTCTTTGATTACCTTGGGATTCTCTCCCAAAGTAATGTAATTATTAAAAGATTTACTCATTTTCTTTTCGCCATCTATTCCCAGAATTTTGGGACTTTTAGTTAAAATAGGTTCAGGCTCCGGAAAAACCCTGCCGTAGAGATAGTTAAACCTACGAGCTATCTCTCGGGAAATTTCCAGATGGGGAAGTTGATCTCCTCCTACAGGAACCCTGTTAGCCTTATAAATAAGAATGTCAGTTGTCATAAGTACGGGGTACCCTAAAAGACCATAGTTGGTCTCACTGCCCGTATCCAATTTTTCTTTATATGTGGGACAGCGCTCTAACCAGGGAAGAGGTGTAATCATAGATAAAAGTAAATGGAGCTCAGCATGTTCTGGGATGTGAGATTGAATAAAAAGAGTAGATACTTCCGGATTTAATCCTGCAGCTAACCAATCAATCAAAACTTCCTTAATATCTTTGGAAATTTGAGTAGTATTGCTGTGGTCAGTAAGAGCATGCCAGTCGGCAATCATAAAAAAACACTCATAATCGGCCTGGAGTTTTACCCAGCCCGAGAGTGCACCTAAATAATTTCCTAAGTGCAGTTTACCTGTGGGTCTCATTCCACTTAGGATACGTTGTTTGCTCATTCCAATCTCCTCTTAACTTGAATAAAGAAAAATGAAGGGTAAAGAGTTAAAGGTTTTTACTTTTCACTATTTCTCTTTACCCTTCATTTTTCTTTATTTAGAATCGGGGCGACCGGATTCGAACCGGTGACCTCTTGCGCCCCATGCAAGTGCGCTAAGCCAGGCTGCGCTACGCCCCGCAAAAGTTACCTTTTGATCTTATTCCAATACTTTTAATATATCTTTTAACTGTTCTTTTAGCTCCTCTACATTGAAAGTATCCTTTTTTTTCTTTATTTCTTTTTGAGCTCCCTGAATAGTAAAGCCATCTTTATGAAGTAAATTTTTAATTAAAAGAATTTGTTCTATATCTTTTTTTTGATAGTATCTGTGTCCACCTTTACTTTTCTGAGGATGAAGAGAGCTAAATTTATTTTCCCAGAAACGTAGTACATAAGAGGGCAAGCCTGTAATTTGGCTAACTTCTCCTATGGAGAAAAAAGTCTTTTCTGGAATTTCTTTTATCCCCACTCCTTATTTCCTTTTGAGGTTTCTCTTCCTTGTTTACCAATAGATAAGTGTCAGGTAGAGATGAGAGTTTGAATATTCTTCTTAGAGAACTGCTTCTCTTAGATTCTTTCCGGGTTCAAATTTAGGAACACTTTTTGCTGGGATTTGTATCTCTTCCCCTGTTTGAGGATTTCTTCCCCGGCGGGACTTCCTATTCATTACTCTGAAACTACCAAATCCTACTAAAGTAACCTTCTCTCCGTTGACTAAGGAGTCAGTAATAGCTGAAGTTATCGCATCTACTGTCTCTCTGGACGCCTTTTTAGTTAGCCCAGTTTGCCTTACTACCTCCTCCACTAATTTAGCCTTGTTCATTTACCTACCTCCTTTATGGATATTTTCTTTCTTTAAACATACCTTATTTTTTATTTTTGACAAGGTACATCTCACTTCGCTCGGTAATGGGTAGATGGATCAATAAGTAAAAGGGTAAATGCGTTGATGAGTAGATGCGTGAATGCGTAGATGCATTAACTGACTAACCGATCAACTGACTCAACCAATTCTCTTTTACCCATTACTCATCACATATTACCCATTACGGTTTTGCTTTTTCAGTGTCTTCAGTGGTTAATTTTTCTTGTCTGTACTCTCTGTCCTAATTTGTTTTCCTGCCCCAGGAATAATCGAGACAGATTGGATCGATGTTTTATTATAATCATTCCGGCTGTGCCCATACTTAGAAATAGATAGATCGTTAATATATCTCCAGAGTGAAACCAAATAAAAAAAGGAAGAGATACGGCAGCAATTATAGAACCAAGAGAAACATAACGAGTGAGCCCTATTGCCATTACCATTGCTACTAAAGAAAAAAGAAATGGTAGAGGAGTAAGAGAGAGAAAAACGCCAGCTGAAGTAGCTACTCCCTTTCCCCCCTTAAATTTCAAAAAAAGAGACCAATTATGCCCAACTATTGAAGCCAATCCAGCTAATCCCTTAACCGTATAGGGATCAATTGGAGTAAAAGAGGAAAAGAAGCTTCCCATATAAACGGAAGCTACTCCCTTTCCTATATCTCCCGCCAGAGTAATCAAAGCAGGGAGTGTTCCTGTAACTCGAAGTACATTGGTAAATCCAATACTTCCACTGCCAAACTTCCTTATATCTATGCCCTTTAGAGACTTGCTCACAACATACCCTGTGGGGAAAGAACCTACCAGATAAGCTCCTACTAAACAAAACAAGAATACTAACATTTATTTACCAAATCCCTGTTTTAATTTTTTCTTGATTTTTTCTCCTATGAAATCGCCCATCACAACATCCTCATCATTCGATGAGGGGGCATTAATCTTGTTTACTTTTTCCTTTAATTGCCGCACACTTAATCTGATCCGCCTCTTTTCCTTATCTATTTCCACGATTTCTGCGCTTATTTTTTCTCCTACAGAGGTAACCTTATCTGGATGATGAACATATTCACTGTCCAGTTCAGAAACGTGGATAAGTCCATCTATTCCTGGTGCTAAGTTTACAAAAACACCAAAATTAGTTATTTCCTGAACTATTCCGGAAACTGTGTCTCCTGTCTGATAATCCTCCAATAATTTTTCCCAGGGATCTGGTTGAATTTGTTTTAGGCCCAGAGCCATTCTCTTTTCTGTATCCTTTATCTCCAGTATTTTTACCTTTACTATTTTTCCTACTTGCACCACTTCATTGGGGTGAGATATACGTTTATCCCATGATAAATCTGATATATGAATAAGCCCCTCCAGTCCTTTCTCAATCTCTACAAAGACACCAAAATTAGTAAGGTGAGTAATTTTTCCTTCCGCCAGGGATCCAATCTGATACTTCTGTTTTACTGTAGACCAGGGATCAGGTTTGGTTTGTTTTATTCCCAGAGATATCTTGGTTTTCTCCTTATCCAGCTTCAGCACCTTTACTTTTACTACATCTCCTTCTTTCACCACCTCATGAGGATCTTTTACCCAGCCCCAGGAAAGATTTTCGGGATGAATTAAACCATCTATCCCACCTAAATCCACAAAAGCTCCAAATTTAGTTATGGAGCTCACTCTTCCAGTGACTATTTTCCCTTCTTCCAGGTTGGAAAGAGTCTTTTTCTTTCTTTCTTCTCTTTCCTCCAGTTGGAGAAACTTCCTGGAAACCACTATATTTTTGAAATTCTCATTTAACTCAATTACTCTAACCTTTAGCAAATTTCCCACATATTTTTTTAAGTCCGTATTTCTTTTTAGATTCACATGAGAGGCAGGAATAAAACAATTTAAAGATCCCAGAGTGGCTAATAGTCCTCCTTTTACTATTTTACTTGCCCTTACCGTTAATGGTTTTCCCTGTTCAAAAGCTTCAGAAAATTTTTCCCAGCTGAGACGAAAATCAGCTTTCTTTTTAGATAAGACTAAGTGTTTCGAGGGATCTTTTTCAATTACACAAACATTCATCTCTTCCCCAATCTGAGGAATTTCCTGAGGCTTGGATTGGTATTCTACCCAGGGCATAAAACCTTCCGATTTCATACCTACATCAAGTAAAATTCCATCCCTACCTGTTTGTACAACTTTCGCTTTTATAATATCTCCCTCTTGAAGCGGTTTGGGATTTTGATACTGATTGATCAATTTCGAAAAGCTTTCCTTCTCCTTTTCCTTCTCCTTCTCTTTCTCTTTATCTTTGGAAGGAACGGGTATTTGTTCTTTTATCTGTTTTCTTTTTTCTTTCTTGATTTTTAGTTTCTTCTTGATTAAAATATCGGCAGCCCTATCTAACATATTTTCTTCTTTTGATTTAGCCACTTTGGTTTTTTCCCTCCCTGGTAATCCCAGATTCGGTGAACTAACTCATTTTACACCAAAAGTTTATTTTCTTGCATTTTTTAAATACAACTTTAGTTTAATGTAGAAACAGGTTTAATAGCTTTACCGAATCCGGGCTAATTTATCCTCTAATATTTTTTTTATGTTCTGAATAGTTTCTCGTGGCGTACTAGTTCCACCAGCGATACCTATAGTTTTAAAATTCTTTAATTCATCAAAATTTAAATCTTCCTTCTTTTCCACAAAGTAAGTTTTTCTCTTTAAAGATTGACAGAGTTTAACCAATTGATAAGTATTGGATGAGTTATGTCCTCCCACTATTACCATTGCTTGTACCCTTTTCGCTAACCTTTTTACCTCTATCTGTCTTTGCATTATTACCTCACAGATGGTATTGAAAACCCTAATTTCTCCTTTTCTTTCTATTAAATTCTTCACAATATTTTGAAAATTGTCAAGTAATTCGGTAGTTTGAACTATTACCCCTATTTTTTTGCTCAGGGGTAGGTTTTTTACCTGAGCCGGACCATTGAGGATATGCAGCTTCTGATTGGGGATGTTAGCTTTTACTGCTCTTATTTCCGGGTGAGATTCCGAACCAATCATTACTACCTGATAAGACTGTCCGGAGAGTAATTTAGCTATTTTTTGTACTTTAGCTACATAAGGACAAGTAGCATCAATTACTCTCAATCCTCTTCTTTTTCCTTCCTTTATTAAGGAAGGGTCTATCCCATGAGCTCTGGTGATTACTGTGCCTTTGTTAATCGAAGATAAGGCAGAAATTACCTTCATACCCCTTTTAGTTAATTCTTCAATTACCCATGGATTATGGATTATCTCTCCTAAGCTGTATACAGGATCTCCCTTTTTTTTCAGCTCTAATTCAGCTAATTGAAGAGCATTTGTTACTCCAAAACAAAAGCCAATTCTGGAAGGAAGAAAAATTTTCATTGATTATTAGCTAATTTTTGCAACTCCTCTTTTAATTTTCCTTGAAGTATATCGATAGCCTTTTTCTTTTCTTTGAGGATTCCATTTACGGGTATAGGTTTTCCCACCCGAACCCTTATTTTAACTAATCGAATTAGCTTTTTTCCGGGAGGTAAAGCTTTTCCAGTTCCCTTTATTACAACAGGAATTAAAGGAACTTTAGCTTTTAGGGCTATCCTTGCAGTTCCCTGGCGAAGTTTACCTATTTTCTTATTTTTACTTCTGGTGCCTTCCGGAAAAAAAGCTAAAATCTTGCCTTCAGAAAGAAGATACAGAGCCTGTTGGAAAGATCTGTGATCCAGCTTGTCTCTTTTTAAAGGCAAAGCTCCCAGTGTGGTAATCAAGTATTTAAAGAGAAAATTTCTAAACAGTTCCTCTTTAGCTAAAAAGTTTAACTTACGAGGAGTGAGTAAACCCAGGATAATAGGATCAAGGTAGCTGCAGTGATTAGAGGCTAAAATTACTGCTCCTTTTGAAGGGATATTCCTTCTACCCTTAATCTCTACCCCCAAAAAAACTTTAAAGATAACCAAAGCTAATCCCCATAGTAGATGGTACCACCAGGGAGTTTCTTTCATTTTATTTTTTTCTCTACCATCTCCCATATTTTTTGCAAAGTTTCAGAAATACCAATGTTAGTATTATCTATAAGAATAGCATCCTCCGCCTTTCGTAAAGGAGAAACTTCTCTTTGAGTGTCTATTTGATCTCTCTTTTGAAGTTCCTTTTCTATATCTTTTTTTTGGTAGAAGGTCCTCTTTTGCTGATATTCCTTCCATCTACGGTGGATTCTCTCTTTAATGGAAGCTACTAAGAAAATTTTTACCTCGGCCTGGGGGAAAACCACAGTTCCCATATCTCTTCCCTCAGCTACTACTCCTTTTCCTTTAGCTATTTCTCTTTGCTGCTCTACCATGTTTTCTCGTAATTTCTTTACTGTGGAAATGGGGGAAACCCATTTGTTTACCAATCGAGAACGAATTTGAGAAGTTACATCTTCGCCATCTAAATAAACTTTAGTTTCTGTAGAGTTAGGATCCGGCTTTAAAGATATTCTGGTAGTCTCAGCAAGTCGAGAAAGAGATTCCTCATTATTTATATCTATCTTATCTTTTAAAGCTTTCAATGTCAAAGCTCTATACATTGCTCCGGTATCCAGGTAAAGATAGCCAAGTTTTTTTGCCAGAAGATGGGCAACTGTACTTTTACCGGAAGCAGATGGTCCATCTATAGTAATAATGATATTTTTTTTAAGGTAAGGAAATGGTCGATTTAAGTTCTCTGATAAAGATTTCATTTTCTTCTCGGGTTCCAATAGTCAACCTTATATATTGAGGTAAATTGTAACTTCCCATTTCTCTCACAATTATTCCTCTTTTAAGAAGTTCACTTACTACCTCTTTATTCTTTTTCCCAATTTTAATTAAGATGAAGTTTGCCTGAGTAGGAACAAAGGGTATCCTCATCTTTTCTAAGATCTGATAAAGGAATTTTTTTCCTTCCTTAATCAATTTTTTACTTTTATCTAAGTGCTCTCTATCGTTAAGAGAAGCTAAAGCAGCTACCTGAGCTAAAGAGTTAACATTAAAAGGGGGACGAGCCCGGTTTAAAATATTAATGATCTCTTTTTTAGCAATTCCATATCCTATCCTAAGCCCAGCTAACCCATAAATTTTTGAAAAAGTTCGCAAAACCATCAAGTTTTTTCCTTTTCTTATCCACTTCATATTCTGAGGATAATCAGGGTCTTCCACATATTCATGGTAAGCTTCATCAGAGATTATAAGTACGTTGGAAGGTAGAAATCTAAAGCGCTCTTCCATGTCTTTTTTTCTAATAATGGTTCCGGTAGGGTTATTGGGGTTAGCAATAAATATAATTTTGGTCCGAGGAGTAATAAATTTAAGCATTTCGGGAATATTTAGCTCAAAATTTTTGAGGGGAACAGAAATTGCCTCTCCTTCTGAGAGTTGAGTGTCTATTTTGAACATTAAAAAGGATGGATCTCCCATTATTGCTTGATCTCCCTTTCGAACGAAAAGACGAGTTGCAATAGAAATAATCTCATCGGATCCGTTCCCCAAAATTATATTATCTTCGTCTACTTTAAATTTTTTAGATAGAGTTTTCCTCAAGTAGTATCCGGCTGCATCGGGATAGATATGAACACGAGAGGTGTAATTTTTAATAGCTTTTATTGCTTTAGGAGAAGGACCCAGTGGATTTTCATTGGAAGCGAGCTTAATTACTTTTTTCAGTCCCAATTCCCTTTTTACCTCTTCTATCGGTTTTCCAGGAATATAAGGTCTAATTCTTAATATACTGGGAGAAATTAAATTTTCTATAGAAAGCGATGATTTACCCAAGTATTTTCCCCTTTCTCATCAGCGCATTTACACATTCACGCATTAACGAACTCTTAAGGTGGCTCCCTGAGAAGAAGGACCCACAAGATAGCTATAACGAGCTAAATACCCCTCCTTTATTGATAAGGGAGGTGGGCTCCATTTTTCTTTCCTTTTTTTCAGCTCTGCTGAAGATACACCTATATCCAATTTCCTTTTAGGTATGTCAATAATGATAGGGTCTCCATCTTTAAGTAAGGCAATGGGACCGCCTATGGCTGCTTCGGGACAGATATGTCCAATGCAGGGACCCCTGGTCCCCCCAGAAAAGCGGCCATCAGTAATTAAAGCTACTGATTCGGAAAGTCCCATTCCTACCACTGCTGCTGTGGAGGCAAGCATCTCTCTCATTCCCGGACCTCCTTTAGGACCCTCATAGCGAATTACTATTACATCACCTTTTTTAATATCTCTTTTAAAAATTGCCTTCATAGCATCTTCTTCTCTATCAAAAATTCTTGCTCTACCCTTAATTGTCTTCATCTTTTCCTGCACTGCTGATTGTTTCACTACCGCTCCTTCAGGAGCTAAAGATCCGAAAAGAATGGCTATGCCTCCCTCCTTCTCGTAAGGGTTTTCCAGTGGCCTAATTATCTCATTATTCCATACGGGTGCTTCTTCAGCAATTTTTAAAAGAGATATTCCCGATACGGTAGGGGCATCTGAAAGTAAGGGTTTCATGGCATTTAAAACAGCAGGAATTCCTCCTGCCCACTCCAGATCTTCCATAAAGTTTTCTCCTCCTGGTCTCAAACTTACTATATGGGGAGTTTCTTTTCCTATTCTTTCAAATAAATTAAGGGGAAGCTCAACCTTTGCTTCTTTAGCAATAGCTGATAAATGTAAAACAGTATTTGTGGATCCCCCAAGAGCCATATCCATTCTAATAGCGTTTTCAAAAGACTTCCTTCTCATTATATCCCGGGGAAGGATATTTTCCCTAACAAGCTGGACTGATCTTATTCCGGCTTCATAAGCTAATCTTCTCTTTTTAGATGAAATAGCTAAAGCAGTACCTGTTCCTGGGAGACTCATTCCCAGAACTTCGGTAAGACAGGCCATGGTATTGGCTGTATACATTCCTTGACAGGACCCTACTCCTGGACAGGCTTCTATTTCTAAAGAGTTTAGTTCTTCTTTTCCAATTTCTCCTTTTTTGAATCTTCCTACTGCTTCAAAAGTATCTCTTACCAGAGAAAGTCTTTTTCCTCGATATCTTCCCGATAGCATAGGTCCGGCAGTAATTGCGATAGCGGGAATATTTATTCGGGCAGCAGCCATCAACATTCCCGGAGTTATCTTGTCACAGTTGTTTAAAAGAATCAGACCATCCAAGCAATGAGCGTTAACTACAGATTCAATACTGTCAGCTATTAGTTCCCTTAAGGGAAGAGAGTACCTCATTCCCAAATGACCCATAGCTATTCCATCACATATGGCAGGAACTTCAAATATAAAAGGGCATCCTCCTCCTGCCCCCACTCCCCTTTCCGCATATCTTTCCATATCTCTCATATTAATATGTCCGGGAACCACATCACTGAAACTGGAGGCAATACCAATGAAAGGTTTTTTTAAGGAACTTTTTGAAATTCCTGTAGCATAAAACAAAGCTCGATTAGGTGTTCTCTCTATCCCTTTTTTTATCTCATCGCTTCTCAATCCCATACTATATTCTCCAATGAACTATTTTGGTGATAGATTAGTTTTAATAGTTTAGTTTTCGAAAAGGATTTTGGCAAATCCCTGCAGATAGCCAACCTCGTCTTTATCCCTCAAATGTAGTTCAGGCCTTTAGGCCTGATAAATTTAGGCAGACCTGAAGGTCTGCACTACATTGTTAGCTTGCAAAAACAAGCGCAACATAAATGTTGTGGGTACCTTTAGTC
Source organism: Candidatus Aerophobota bacterium (assembly GCA_030607765.1). Next base: position 326 of record JAUWJJ010000016.1, on the reverse strand, counting down.
GCTTGATTTTTGGGCTCTTGTGGTAGGATAGATTAATTTGGTGGAGGCAGGGGGAGTTGAACCCCCGACCTCGTCCACGCCAAGGACGCGCTCTCCCATCTGAGCTATGCCCCCTTCCTAAAAATGCAGTTCTCTCTTTTACGTTTTTAAAAATTTTTCTTTAACTGCATCAGCCCATAGCTTTTCCAGTTGATAAAATTTTCTTGCCTCTTCGGAGAAAATATGAATTACTACCGACCCAAAATCTAAAAGAATCCAGCGCTCATTTAAGAAATTACTGCGGTTTAAAAGAGAAATTCCCTTTTCTTCTATTTTCTTTTTTAGCT
>JAUWJJ010000219.1 GCA_030607765.1 Candidatus Aerophobota bacterium | reverse complement strand
GGTAATGTCAAAAGTTTTATGAAGGAATTACAGGAGAACATTATAGATAAAGGAAAAGAGGATTCACATAGGGGGAGAGAAGTTATTTTAATGAAAAGGATGGTAGCCGCAACTTTTAAGTTGCGCAAGAGAAGACTAATGCATAAAAACGCAGGCTAAAGCCTGCGGTTACCAATTGCTACCAATTACAAAAAGAAGAAATAACTTTTGACATTACTCTTAAATTTAGAAGGAGGAAAAGATGAAAAAGAGTATAAATTATTGGTCTTTTCCGGGAGTATTATCGGGAAAACCTGAGTTTAAGTTAAAAAAATGTATGGAGCTGACTAAGGATGCAGGTTTTGATGGAATAGAGCTTACCTTGGAGGAAAAAGGAGAGATAAATCTTAACTCTTCCCGCCAGGATATAATGAGGATTGTGGAAGTATCTAAAGAAGTGGGAATAAAGCTGAGCAGCTTAGCCAGCGGTCTTCTCTGGGATTATTCTCTAACCAGTTCCAAGATCGAGGTAAGAGAAAAGGCTAAGGATATAGTTAAGAAGATACTGGAATTCGCTTCCTATCTGGGAGTGGACACAGTCCTGGTTATTCCGGGAGCAGTAGATGTTTTCTTTAACCCTCAGGCAGAGGTTGTTCCCTATGATGTTGCCTATGAGAGATCTCTTGATGCTCTAAGAGAATGTGCTTTGGTTGCTCAAGAATATAAGGTAGCCATAGGTATAGAAAATGTCTGGAACAAGTTTTTGCTGAGTCCTTTAGAGTTAAGAGATTTTGTTGATAAGATTAACTCAGAGTATGTAGGAGTTTACTTTGATGTGGGCAATACTTTACTAACCGGGTATCCAGAGCAGTGGATTAGAATTTTAAATAAAAGAATTAAAAAGGTTCACATTAAGGATTTTAGAAATTCCGTAGGTAATGTTAATGGTTTTGTAGATCTTCTGGAAGGGGATGTAAACTGGAGGGAAGTTATGAGGGCTCTTGAGGAGATTGATTATAATGATTACTTAACTGCTGAGATTCTGCCTGCTTATCCCCAACACCCAGAGGCTCTTTTGTACAACATCTCTAAAAGCATGGATTTTATTTTAGGGAAAAATAGTTAGCTCAAAGGTAATGCCAAATAAAAAATGAAAAATTCTTACGAAGGTAGGAAAAAGGAAAGGGATTCCTCCCCCTTGAGGGGGGAGGAATATATCATTTTCCTTCTTTCCCCTCCCTCGAGGGGAGGGGATTAAGGGGAGGGTGAATATAAAATAAGGTGGGGGTGAAGATTGGGTTAAGGGGAGAGGGAAAAAATATTTGATATTACCAGCTTAAAATAACACATGAGGAGGAGGATATGATTAAGGTAGGAATTGTAGGAGCGGGATTTATGGGAGGAATGCATGCTGAATGCTACAACAACTTAGCTAATGCAAAGCTGGAAGCTATAGTAGATATAGATTTAGCTAAGGCTAAAAAATTAGCAAAAAAATACGGGGTTAAAATTTACCAAAAACCCGAAGACCTTTTTAAAGAAGAAGATATCCAGATAGTGGATATCTGTCTGCCTACATTTTTGCACAAGGAATACGTGATTAAGGCTGCTCGGGCAGGGAAAAATATCCTTTGTGAGAAACCCATTGCTCTTAGGCTCGAGGATGCCGATAAGATGATTGAGGCTGCGGATAAAGCCGGGGTAAAACTTATGGTAGGTCAGGTTCTTCGTTTCTGGCCAGAGTACGTTAAATTAAAGGAGATCTTTGATAGCAAAAGTTTAGGGAAAATGATTTCTATTAGCTGTGTCAGGTTAAGTCCGACTCCCACCTGGGCCTGGGATAACTGGATTTTGGATTCCAAGAGAAGTGGAGGAGCCCTGGTAGACCTTCATATTCACGATACCGATTTTTTATTATATCTTCTGGGAAAACCTATCTCTTTGTTATCTTTAATGTCCAGGGGCTCTTCAAAATACACTCACATATTTACGATTTTTCTCTTTTCCAATGATGTTGTAGCATCTGCTGAGGGAGGATGGGATATGCCTGATAATTTCCCCCTTACTATGAGTTTTACTGCCAATTTTGAGAAGGGAGTGATAGAGTTTAATTCCCGATACCAAAAGAGTTTAGCTATTTACAAACCTGAAAAAGAAGTACAGTATCCTGAGCTTAAAGCCGAGCTTCAAGCTTCTGCAGAAGGAGAAGGAAACATTGCTGATTTAGGAGGGTATTTCTCAGAAATAAAATACTTTGTTGATTGTGTGGAAAATGATAAAATACCAATTTTAGCTACTGGTAAGATTGCCAGAGATTCTCTGAAAGTTGTTCTTACTGAACTCGAATCCATTAAGAGCGGCAGGTTAATTAAATTTAGTTAGAAAAAGTTTTTTTCTTCTTACGTATTCCGCTTTCCACAACGGCTACCCCAGGAGGATATCTTTTGCCCATTCTGAAATATTTCCACGATTTCACACTGATTGGGACAATCCTGACATTCAAATCCCCGGGTGGTAAAATCATAATCCAATACCTGTGGTCCTTTAAAGCAAGAGGGTTTTCCCCGATAATACTCCTGAGCCAGAAGAGCTACACCAATGGCTCCGCTTACAACATAGTGAGGAGGAACTAAGATGGGAATTCCCAGTACATCCTCAAAAGCTTTTTTCATACCCTGATTGGCAGCTACTCCTCCCTGGAAGACCACAGGGGGAAGAATTTCCTTTCCCTTAG
>JAUWJJ010000182.1 GCA_030607765.1 Candidatus Aerophobota bacterium | reverse complement strand
TATTCGAAAAATAGTTATCTTATTGGCTAAGTTTATCTTCCCCATCTCTTCCTTCCACTAAAACCTGCCTGGCTTTGCTTCCCCGAGGAGGTCCTACTATACCATCCTTTTCCATTTGCTCCATAATCCTGGCTGCTCGATTGTAACCTATGGACAGTTTTCTCTGCAGCAAAGAGGTAGAGGCTTCTCCTCTGGCTAAAACAAGATCTTTAGCTTCAGAGTAAAGCTCATCGTAACCTTCCCCCTCCTCAGTTTCTTTCTCTTCCTCTAAACCTTTCATTATATCTTCATAGACTGGTTCAGACTGCTTTTTAATAAAGCTTACCACTCTTTTTACCTCAGATGGACAGATAAAACTTCCCTGAACCCGAAAAGGTCTGGGAGCTTCCACTGGAGAATACAACATATCTCCATTTCCAACTAATTTTTCTGCTCCAACAGTATCCAAAATAGTTCGAGAATCAATTTGAGAAGCTACAGAAAAGGAAATGCGAGAGGGAAAATTTGCCTTAATTAAACCGGTAATTACATCTACTGATGGGCGCTGAGTTGCCACTATCAAATGGATACCCGTAGCTCTTCCCAGTTGAGCAATTCGACACAGGGTCTTTTCAAGTCTTGCTCCGGAGAGCATCATTAAATCAGCCAGCTCATCAATAATTACTACCATATAGGGAAGAGGATTTTCTCCATCTTCTATAGTTTGATTAAAACCTACAATATTTCTTACTCCCCTCTGGTTAAATTTCTCATATCTTTGCATCATCTCCTGAACTACCCACTCCAGGGCAAAATTAGCCATTTTTACATCCTTTACAGGAGGAAAAATAAGATGGGGAATATTAGCATAATCTACCAGCTCGACTGTTTTAGGATCGATCAACAAAAATTTAACCTCCTGAGGAAGAGCTCGATGAAGAATAGAGATAATAATAGAATTCATACAAACACTTTTCCCCGAACCAGTAGAGCCTCCGATAAGCAAATGAGGTAAAAGTTCCAAATTTACCCAGACCGTCTGTCCAGCTATATCTTTACCTAAAGGAAAAAACAGCTTTTCCCTCGCTTCTTGAAATTGCGGTTCTTCAAGAAGCTGTCTTAGATAAACAAAATTTACCTTCTTTCTAGGCACTTCCACCCCTACCAGGGATCTCCCACTCACCGGAACCTCAATTCTTACATTGGGAACAGCTAAGGAAAGAGCTAAATCATTGGAAAGACTCATCAATTTACTCACCCTTATTCCAGGAGCAAGCTTCACTTCGTATCTGGTCACTGCTGGTCCTTCTTTAACTTCCTCAATTTCTACTTCCACACCAAAATCCTCCAAGGTCTGGGTAAGTCTTTTTCCAGCCTCTGCTACCTCATTTGAGGATTTTCGACGAGTTGAAAAAGGATTTAAAAGAGAAAGTGGAGGGAAGATGTAAGAGGATAATAATTTTCTTGACTTCTCACTCAATTTTGTGGTTGAGGGAGGAGTTGGATGAGGCTTCCCTGGAAAAAGCCTTTTTCTTATTCTTCTCTTTTCCTTAGCTACAGAAAAATCCATATTTAACAAAACAGAGAAAAACAAAAGGCTTCCTACAGCAATCCAACTTCCTAACCTGCCAAATAAAGAGATAAAAACAGAGGAAAAGAAAAGTCCTAAAAGTCCTCCTCCATTCCAAAGAAAGTTCATATCCAAACCAAAGTTACATAAAAGAGAAGAAAAACCAATAAAAAAGAAGATAAAACCCACTCCACGAGAAAAAAAATTCCCCAAATTTCCCTTTATCTTTTTCACTCCTATCCAGAAAAAAATAAAGGGAAGAGAAAAAGCTGTTATCCCAACTCCTAAAAAAAGGTAAGTAGCTATAAATACACCAATCTGACCAATGTAGCTCTTAGGATACTGAGGAGAAGAAGTATAAAAGGGTGATTTAAAAGAGCGATAAAACAAAAGGCTAATTAGCAAAAACAGTCCTGCTATTATAAAAAGAGCAGCTAATATAAAATCTTTTTTTCTCTGCCGAGAAAAATCCATAATTTAAATCACCTCCCTAAAACAATTATATCACTTTTATTTTAAATATTTTTTTCATCTGGTCCAGGGCAAAGTGATGATCCTCTTTAGAAATAGAAGCTACACTATCGGAATAAACTATTACTTCGTACTCTCTCACTGTCGCCTCTACGGCTGTAAAAAAAACACAGATGTTAGTAAAGACTCCTGTAATAAAAATAGTTTTTACCTTTAGCTCTTCTAGCAAAATCTCAAGGTCTGTTCCAAAAAAAGCGGAGTATCTTCTCTTTCTTACTATAAAATCTCCTTCTTGAGGAGCAATTTCATCTATCACTTTTGCTCCCGGAGTTCCTTCCAAAGCATGGGGAGACCAATCAATAAATTCCCTATCATCTTTTCGATGAGAATCACAAACATAAATTACAGGAATATCCTTAGCCCTGGCCAAACTTATCTTATCCTTTACATTAGGTATAATTTCCCGGGCAAAAGGGACCTCTAAGGGAGATTTTTCCTCCACAAAATCTTTCAACATATCAATAACTAAAAGAGTTTTATTCTCTGACATTTAACTTCTTCCCCCAAGAATCTGATAAATTACTCCAGCCCAGAGTTTAGAACAGAAGAACAAATCGCCTATTTCTACATATTCGTTGGGTTGATGGGCAACGCTATCCCGACCGGGAGAGTGAACTACCCCGGGAATACCCTTAAAGTAAAGATTCTTGGCTAAGGTAATCCCTCCCATAGTTCCAAATTTTAAATTAACTCCCATAGTTTTAGCTATTTGCTTAAAGGCTTTAACCAAAGGATTTTCCTCTTCTAAAAGATGGGGTTCAGTAGAAAACATTACTCCAATTTCTACATCCAGTCCTAATCGGGAAGATAAAGACTTAAGTTGAGAGATTACCTCTTCCTGACTCATTCCCAGAGGATACCTTATATCCAATACTGCCTCACAACTATCGGGAACAACGTTGGACGCCTGTCCCCCTTTAATCTTAGCTAAATTTAAAGTAAGAGCATCAAATAAAGGATGGTGATTCCCTTCAAAATTAAACTCTCTTAAGGGATCAAGAAATCTTAGCATTTTATATATGGCATTTTCTCCTTGATAAGGCTGGGAGGCATGGGCTGATTTTCCCTTAGTACTAAGTTTTACCCCCACTCCCCCCTTCTCTCCTATTACCACTTCATTCAGTTTTCCACCATCGGGAATTATGCAAAAGGAAGGGCGAAAATTTTTCTCCTCCAGGAGAAATTTCATTCCAGCTTCAGAGCCTCTTTCCTCATCAGAAACAGCACCCAATACAATGGTTCCTCTCCAGGGAAGACCTGAAGAAAGGATAGATTTAACTGCTCCCCAGGAAGCTGCATAAGGACCTTTATCATCTATAGCTCCCCTACCGTAAATCTTTCCCTCTTTAACTTGAGGAAAAAAGGGAT
>JAUWJJ010000055.1 GCA_030607765.1 Candidatus Aerophobota bacterium | reverse complement strand
CTAAAGGTCTGCACTACATCGTTAGCTTTTAGGAAAACTTACCTATTACCGAAAAGGATTAAACAGTTCCAAGTTCTTGGATAGGAAAATCTTTAACAAAACCCAGGACTATTAACTTTAGACTGCGGATTTAGAACCACATTCAAGTCAAATCTTTTCCAGGATAGCTTCTCCCATTTCTCTTGTTCCCACAGCGCTAAGATCATCAGGAGTAGGTTTGAAATCATAAGTTAGTTTTTTACCCTCGCGGATAACAGCAACCACCGCTCTTTCCAATTTAATAGCTGCTTTTTCCTCACCTAACCATTTAAGCATCATAACTCCGGAGAGAATCATTCCAGTAGGATTAACCTTGTTCATCCCCTGATACCTGGGAGCACTCCCATGGGTAGGCTCAAAAATAACATATTCATCCCCAATATTTGCTCCCGGGGCCATTCCTAATCCTCCGATAAGCCCGGCGCATAAATCAGAAATAATATCTCCGTAAAGATTGGGTAGAACCAGGACATCATAGTTCTGAGGTTTTTGAACTAATTGCATGCACATATTATCAACCAATCTTTCTTCAAATTCTATCTTCCCACTGTATTCTAAAGCTACTTCCTTGGCAACTTTGGAAAAAAGACCATCACTGAACTTCATAATGTTAGCCTTGTGAACAGCAGTTACTTTTTTTCTATTATTATTTAGGGCATATTAAAAAGCTGTCTTGACTATTTTCCTGGACGCTGAAATAGAAATAGGTTTTATGCTTATCCCTGAATCTTCCCTAATTTTAATCCCACTTTTTTCTTTAACAAAATCTATAAACTCCTTTGTTTCTGGTTTTCCTTCCTCAAACTCAATTCCTGCATATAAATCTTCAGTATTTTCCCGTATTACCACAATATCCACATCACTAAATTTACTTTTTGCTCCTGGATAATATTTGTAAGGTCTAAGACAGAGATAAAGATTTAATAGTTTCCTTAGTTTAACGTTCACACTCCTAAACCCTACTCCTATAGGAGTAGTAATGGGACCTTTCCAGGCAACTTTGTTTTTCTTTATTGATTCGATTACCGAAGAGGGCAGAGGAGTTCCATATTTCTCCATAACTGAGGCTCCTGCCTCTACTATATCCCACTTTATAGATATACCACTAGCTTCTACACAGCTTCGTGCAACCTCGGTTATTTCCGGACCAATCCCATCTCCAGGAATTAAAGTAACTGTATGCATATTTTGCTTATCTGGTGTAATAGTTTAGTTTTCGAAAAGGATTTTGGTAAATCCCTGTAGAAAACGACCTTGCCATGATAGATCCTCTTCTTGATCCAATCTTCACCCCCACCTTGTTTTAATTCACCCTCCCCTTAATCCCCTCCCCTCAAGGGAGGGGAGAAAAGGAATAACGATATATGCCTCCTCCCACAAGGGGAGGGGAGAAAAGGAAAATGATATATGCCTCCCCCCTCAAGGGGGAGGAAAAAAGGGAATTGATATTTGCCCCTCCCTCAAGGGGAAGGGATAAAAGGAAGCTGAAAAGTGCGGACCGCTACAATATTTGGGTTTTTCTTGTAGATAAGGATGAAAATTAAGACAGGAAGGAGGTGATGAGAATCCAGGCACCGCTCAACTTATTAACAAAAAGTTCTTCAAGCACACAAAAATTAAATTTTGTTGTGAAAGGAGGAATTACAAAAATGAGAAAAATTTTAACATTACTAACGATAAGTTTGTTTACCCTGGGGTTATTAGTCAGTCCAGTATTTGCACTTCCTGAGTATCCCATGGGTAGAGCTTTAAAGGTGGCGATAGTTTTGCCTGCCAGCAGTACCGACCAAGGCTGGAACCAGCAGGGTGCAGATTCTTTGAGAAAGCTAAAAGACAGATGGCACTTAACTGTAGAAATTGCCGAGAATCAAGGATACGGTGATATTAAGCCGGTTATTCGTGATCTTGCCAGGAAAAAATTCGACCTTATTATAGCTCATGCTTCTGGATATCAAACAGCTGCAGCGGAAGTAGCTGAAGAAAAAGGTTTGAGAGTAATAGTTATAGAAAACCCGGATGCCATTAAAGCAGGATTAATTTCTAATTCTGAAGGGGACGCTCAGGAAGGTGCTTATTTAGCCGGCGTTTTAGCAGCAAAGATGACCAGGTCAAATATTATCGGGTGTGTTACTTCATCAGAAGTACCTGATTGGAATAGAATGGCGGTGGGATTTATGGAAGGAATTCACTCTGTGAATCCAGAGATTAAGTTCATCTACAGTGTTATTGGTGAGGCAGCTTATGAGGATGCTGCTGGAGGCAAACGAAATACGGAGGCACAAATCGCTGTTGGCGCTGATATAATTTTTGGTATGGGTGATGGTGCCTCTTTTGGGATTATGAAAGCTTGTGAAGAAAATAAAGCAAGAGACGGTGGAAAAGTTTGGTTCATTGATGTTATCGGAGATAAACAGAGTATTGACGCTGAGGGAATATTGTTAGCTTCGGTACTGTGGGACTTTTCTGTTTGTTATGAACAGATGTTTATTGATATTTATACTGGTAGGTTTGGTATAGATCATCACCTGACGGTAGAAAATGGTGGTATAGAGTTGGCAGTTTATAAAGATATTCCTGATGTAGTTAGGGCAGCGGTGAGGGAGGCAAAGCAGGGAATTATGAGTGGAAAGATAAAAGTTTCCAATATCCCTGATACCCGGAAAATGAGGGCAGTGATAAAGGAACTTCTTAGATGACAAAATGTTTGGGTGGGTGTTTTTCTAAAACACCCACCTTTTCTGATGCGAAAGATGGAAAGGCTAAGAGAATGGAGCAAGAAACTATTATTGAAATGAGAGGAATTAGCAAAAGATTTAATGGATTAGTTGCTAATAACAATATTGATTTTGATTTAAAAAAAGGCGAGATTCATGCTCTGCTTGGAGAGAATGGTGCCGGTAAGACAACTTTAATGAATATTCTTTCCGGAATGTATCAGCCCGATGAAGGTGAAATTTATGTAAAGGGGAAAAAAGTTAAAACTAATTCTCCAGAGGAGTCTTTAAATTTAGGTATTGGAGTGGTCTATCAGCATCTCACTTTGGTACCTGCATTATCGGTATTAGAAAATATCCTTCTGGGTACGAATAAAAAATTTCTTCTTCCTGAAAAATATGCTGAAAAAAGATTTAAAGAAATTGCAGAGCATTACGGGTTGTATGTAGATCCTGATGTAAAAATATGGCAATTATCTGCAGGAGAGCAGCAAAGGGTTGAGATTGTTAAATTATTTTATCGTGGATCAGATATCCTCATTCTTGACGAGCCAACATCGGTCCTGACACCTTTAGAGATTGAGGATTTTTTTAAGGTATTAAAAAGTATGACCAAAGCTGGAAAATCGGTTGTTTTTATTACTCATAAGTTAGAAGAGACTTTGAGGATAAGTGATAGAATAACTGTATTGAGACAGGGAGAGAAGGCCGGAGAAATTGATTTAAAAGATGGTGCCGGAGAAAAGGAGAAAGAAGTATCAAAACAAATTGTAAAAATGATGTTTAAAGATAAAGAAGTTAAATTTGTTGAAGGAATAAAAAAAACACATGAGAAAACCTCAGGTGAGGTAGCTTTAACCCTGAAAGGGGTAACTGCCAAAAATGATAGAGGCTTTGAGGCATTAAGGCAAGTTTCTTTTTCTCTTCATAAAGGGGAAGTTCTTGGTATTGCTGGTGTAGACGGGAATGGCCAGAAAGAATTAGCAGAAGTTATTGGAGGACAACGTAAAGTTTCTTCAGGGAAAATTACTCTTAATGAGTCTGATATAACTAACAGATCGGTTAAGTCTATTAATGAGAGGGGCCTTTTTTATGTAACTGACGATAGAATAGAGGAGGGCTGCGTAAGCAATCTTACTTTAGCTGAGAATGCCATCTTTCGTTGTTACAAAAAAGAACCTTTTTCTAAAAAAGGAATACTTTTAAATAGGAAGGCCATTAAAGAATACGGTAATGAACTAATTAAAAATTTCTCTATTAAAGCCCCGAATGCGGAAGCATTGGTAAGAACTTTATCTGGTGGAAATATTCAAAAATTACTGCTGGCAAGAGAGTTTTCTCAAAAACCAGTGGTTCTTGTTTGTAATAAACCAACCCACGGTTTAGATGTAATGACAACTCAGTTTATTAGAAATGAAATGAAAATGCAAAGCAAGCGAGGAGTCTCAGTGCTTTTAATTTCTTCAGATTTGGATGAAATAATGGAAGTAAGTGATCGAATAGGGGTTTTATTTAAGGGAGAATTACTGGATATTTTGCCTAATGAGGGAACTACCAAGGAAGAGGTTGGAAGATTAATGTTAGGATTAACAGATAAGAAAAATAATTCATGAAGTTAAAGAAAATTATAACAGCAGCGATTGGGCCAGTATTTGCTATTCTTGCTGCTTTAATTGTGGGAGGGATAATATTATTCATTGTTGGGTTAAACCCCATTAGAACATATTCTGAATTATTTAAATTAGGTATGGGAACACATCTTGGTATTACAGAATCGCTAAAGATAATGGCACCTTTGCTTATTATGAGTGCAGGATTGATAATTGTTTTCAGGGCAGGAATTTGGAATATAGGTGGTAATGGCCAATTCTTAATGGGTGCAATTTTTGTTGGTGGGATAGCTCCTTTATTAATAAATGAATTTCCTCTTTATCTGTGCTTTGTAATCTTAGGTTTGGTGGGATTTTTTGGTGGGGCGATGTGGATAAGCATTCCAGCCATATTGAAAGCAAAATATGAAATTAATGAAATTATTGTCACAATGATGATGGATTTTGTCGCTCTCAACTTTACCGCTTATTTAGTTAAAGGACCGTTGATTGAACACCCGGGACGTTTCCCCCAAACAATGGTTCTTCCTCTGGAGAAAAGACTGCCATTTATCCCCTTTACAGAAATTCATATAGGGCTAATTATTGGCTTAATTGCGGTAGTTTTAGCGCATTATTTTATGAGGAGGACAACCTGGGGTTATGAGTTTAGACTTTCAGGGGAAAATAAAAAAGCAGCATTCTATGCCGGTGTGAATATTAAAAAAGTTACCATTCTTGCCATGCTTATAAGCGGAGGACTTGCTGGTCTGGCTGGAGCAAATGATGTTTTAGGAATTAAAGGTGCCTTTCAAGGGGAATGGAACCCGGGTTATGCTTTTTCAGCCATTCCTCTCGTTTTTTTAGCAAGACTCAATGGAATTGCTGTTATTCCACTCGCTTATTTTTTCTCCTTTCTTGCAATTGGAGGAGAATTTATGTCTCGAGCAGCAAATGTGCCTGTATTTTTTGTTCAAATAATAGAAGCTCTAATGCTTATATTTTTTGGTATAAGTGAATACATTCAAAAAAAGGGGAAACTATTTTGGAAATCTTAAGTTCAATTTTTTCAGAACCTTTTTTTGTAATTCTGCTGGGGGGAACTTTAACTGCCTCCACACCAATAATCCTGGCGGCAATAGGAGAAAATTTTGTTGAGGCGGGAGGGGTATTAAACCTTGGATTAGAGGGAATGATGCTACTGGGAGCTTTTGTAGCTTTTGTAACTGCCTTAATTACCCAAAATATTTTTTGGGGTTTATTCTCCGGTATATTTGCAGGTGTACTTATTGCATTAGTTTTTGGGTATTTAGTAATTTATTTAAAGATTAACCAGATTGTTGCTGGTTTAGGCATTTATCTTTTTGGATTAGGATTTACAAGTCTAATATTTAGAATTCTCTTTGGAAGAAAGTTTCCGGTTGTTCGCGGAATTACCTCAAAAATATCCATTCCTTACCTTTCCCAGATTCCCTATATCAGGTCAATTTTTAACCAGCACATAGTAACTTATTTAGCTTTAGCTTTTATTCCTATTGCCTGGTGGGTACTTTACAAAACTAACTTTGGTTTAAATGTAAGAGCGGTAGGAGAAAATCCTGTTGCTGCAGATGCTCACGGTGTTAATGTCTATCGAACCAGATATGTGACGGTGATATTGGGGGGTGCGTTGGCTGGTTTAGGAGGAGCATTCCTTTCTATTTGTGATTTATCTTTCTTTGTGGATAATATGACTCAAGGAGGTGGATTTATTGCTATTGCTATAGTGATGCTTGTTAAGTGGAATCCTTCTAAAATATTTTATGGAGCTTTTTTGTTTGGAATTTGTCGTTCGCTCACTTTTGGGCTTCAGATCGCGGGGTTAAATGTTCCACGCGAATTTATATTAATGCTTCCCTATGTTGTTGTGATTGCGGTACTGTGCACTTTCGCAAGGAATACTCGACTTCCTGGAGCTTTTTGTTTGCCTTATGAAAGAGAATGAGAATAATTTTGTAAATACTCAGTGAACCCCGTCATTGCGAGTGAAGCAATCTTGGTAGTCGCGAGGCTCAAAGAGTCTGCGGAGACAAATGTAGTGCAGGTTTTCAACCTGCCAAGTAGCCGCAGGCTTTAGCCTGCGAAAACAAGCGCACCCTAAAGGGTGCGGCTACTTGCTCTGTTCCTTGGAATCAACAACATAGAATATCTTTCACTGAATATTTACATAATTTTCATGAAGAGGGAAAATAAAATGAGTGAGTTTTCAGTATTTGGTAAGTCATTACCCAGGATTGATGCTTGGTCTAAGGCTACGGGAGAGGTAAAATATTTAGATGATATTAAAATACCAGGTATGCTTTACGGAAAAATACTGCGTAGCCCTCATCCTCATGCTAAAATTGTGAGTATTGATACAACCAAGGCAAAAAAACTCTTTGGAGTAAGAGCAGTGATTACTGCTAAGGATACTCCGGGGATTAAGTTTAATTTCATTCAGGCTTTAGCGGATAAACTTCCTTTATGCAAGGATAAAGTTCGCTATGTAGGTGATGAAGTAGCTGCTGTAGCTGCTGATAACTTGGAAACAGCAGAGGAGGCTATTCAGCTGATAAAGGTAGAGTATGAAGTTCTTCCTGCAGTTTTTGATCCAGAGGAGGCAATGAAACCAGATGCTCCTCTTATCCATGAGGAGCAGAAAAGTAATATTGCTTTTGAGGGACACAAGAGTTTTGGAGATGTAGAAAAAGGATTTAGAGAGTCCGATTATATTTTTGAAGATAGATATGTCACTTCCAAGGTTACCCATTGCTGTAT
>JAUWJJ010000153.1 GCA_030607765.1 Candidatus Aerophobota bacterium | reverse complement strand
GTAGCAATGGGTCTAATTAAAGAAGGGGATAAAGCGGTTATTCTTACCGATATTCAAGGGATTGAGGATCATTTAGGAGACATGGATTTTAAAATTGCCGGGACCAGAGAGGCAATAACCGCTCTACAATTGGATATTAAAATATCTGGAATAGATTTCAACATTCTTGAGGAGACTTTAATTAAAGCTAAAAAAGCTCGCTGCTTTATGCTGGATAAAATGGAAGAAGTGATTGGGAAACCCAGAGAAAAATTATCCACTCATGCTCCCCGAATTGCTACTGTTCCTGTACCCTTAGATAAAATTGGTGGGATTATTGGTCCAGGAGGAAGGATTATTAAAAAGATAATCCAGGAAACCGGAGCACAAATAGATATAGATGATGAAGAAGGAAAAGTTATCGTCTCCTCTGACAGCGAAGAAGCTACCGAAAAAGCTCTGCAGATAGTAAAGGGAATAATTGCAGGGCCAAAAGTGGGACAAATTTACTTGGGTAAAGTAAAGAGAGTAACGGATTTTGGAGCTTTTGTAGAGATATCCCCAGGAAAGGAAGGCCTGGTTCACGTTTCTGAGCTTAGTGATAAGTTTGTGAAAGATGTAAGTGATATAGTTAAAGTGGGAGACGAGGTTCTGGTTAAACTAATTGGAGTAGATCAACTGGGAAGGTTAAATTTAAGTAGAAGAAAAGCTCAAGATGAGAAATAATTTGTTTTTAGGTTAGTATATTGACTATTCTAAAAAATTTATTAAAATATAATAAATAGAGGAGGTGTAAGGATAAATTGGTGAATATAAATGTTGATAAGTACAGTTCTTTCTCACAAGCCTTAAAAAAATTTAAGATAGAGTGTAGGCAATCTGGATTGACCTCCGAAATTAAAAGACATCAAGAATACGAGAAACCAGCGGAAAGAAAAAGGAAGAAAAAACTTAAGGCTATTCGAAGGCAAAGAAGAAAAATGCTAAAATTAGAGAAAATAAGTAAAAGATATTAATCCCTACCCTAATGTTTGAGAGAAGAAACTTTGAGTCAACGCATTAACTATGGGAATCTAACTCTGGATATGGTAGGGCTTTCTGCAAATAGGAGGCCTGCGAAGTATCCGGGAAGGTACCTCCGTGAATTTAAGACTCAAAAGCTTTCCTTTCGGCAAAGGGGTGGGGATTTTTTAAAAGATGAGGTTTCCATTCTCTTTATGGGAACCCCGGAGTTTGCCTGTCCAGTACTTGATAAGTTAATTTTAAATGAGAAGGTGATAGGAGTAGTTACTCAACCAGATCGTTTTGCAGGAAGGGGCAAAATATTAAAATCTCCTGCAGTAAAAGATTTAGCCTTAAAGAAAAATATCCCTGTTTACCAGCCAGAAAAGGTAAATGCCCTTGATTTTATCAGTAAAATCAAGGGCATAAAGTTTGATTTAATAGTGGTGGTAACTTTTGGAGAGATACTTTCTCCCTCAATTTTATCTATTCCTAATTTTTTCTCCATCAATCTTCATGCCTCTCTTCTGCCCAGTTACAGAGGTCCTGCCCCTATTGCCTGGGCTATAATTAAGGGAGAAAAGGAAACAGGGATAACTATTCAGAGAATAAGACCACAGGTAGATAGGGGAGAAATAATCCTGCAAGAAAAACTGCCCATAAATGCCTATGACACAGCAGAGACTTTATCCAGCAAACTTTCCAGAGCAGGAGCTAATACCTTACTTCAGGCTATTAAGTTAATAAAAGAAGGAAGGGCTCAGTTTAGACCTCAGGGAGAGGAATCAAGTTATGCTCCAAAAATAAGAAAAGAGCAGGGCAGGATTAACTGGAATAGTTCCGCCGAGACTATCCATAATTTAGTTAGAGGATTAAACCCTTATCCTGGTGCTTTCACTTTCATTTTTTTACGGGGAGCTCTCCAGAAAATAAAGGTCTGGAAAACCAAACCTGTAAAAGACCTCAAAGAACACGGAAGGCTTGTTTCTGGTACAATTGAAAAGATAAAAAAGAATTTGGATTTTCTGGTAAGGACAGGGGATGGGTGGTTGCTGATCGAGGAATTGCAGCTTCCTAACCGCTCCCACATAAAAGGTTATGATTTTATAAAGGGTTATCATATTAAAGAAGGCACTACCTTAGTTTCAACGGAAGAAGGCTAATGCGTGAATGGATAGATGAAATACTTGTAGGGAACGGTCGTTTTTCTTTCGTGATCGGTAATGAGTGATTAGTAAAAAGTGATGAACAAAGAGGTTTTTTACCCTTCACATATTATTCTTGGCAGGTCTAAAGACCTGCTCTACATTTACTTATTACTGTTGTGAAATAGCCTCAGCGGGTAACTTAATAAATTTTAATAGATTGTTGAATCCAGGTTAAAGGAGAATGAGTTTGGGAGAAGAAGATTTCCCCCCTCAATTAGTTAGAAAAACTCTTGCTGAGTATCTTGGAAAAGGGAAGAAGATTTCTCCCTCTCCTGAGGTTCCAGGAAAATTCAGAGGAAAAGCAGGAGTTTTTGTTTCTCTGCACAAAAAAGGTAAACTAAGAGGTTGTATTGGTACCTATCTTCCCAGTCAACCCAGTATCGCTGAGGAAATTATAGAAAACGCTATTAGCGCTGCCACTCGAGATCCTCGATTTCCTCCTATGAAAGAGGAAGAGTTAAAAGATGTAGAAATATCTGTGGATGTCTTAAGTGAACCTGAACCAGTTAAGAGCAAGAAAGAGTTAGATCCCAAAAAATATGGAGTAATTGTGAGTAAAGGCTGGCAGAAAGGGCTCCTTTTGCCAGATTTAAAAGGTGTGGATACAGTAGAGTATCAACTGGAAATTGCTAAACAAAAGGCGGGATTGTTTGGTATCCCTGATGAGGAACTGGATATTTATTGCTTTACAGTAACTCGCTATGAGGAAAGGTAAGAAAACTTATTCTTCCTTCATTAATTTTACTCACCAAACATTCCCGGAATTCCCATCTCAGGGATACTTAAGCCCCCGGTAAACTGTCCAATCTTATCTTTAATTAAACCTTGAGCTTTCTTCATAGCATCATTTACTGCAGCCACAATTAAATCTTCCAGCATTTGCACATCCCTACCTTGAATTAATTTTTTCTCTATCTTTATATCTATTACCTCAAATCTGCCATTTGCAGTAACCTCTACCATTCCTCCTCCACCGGAACCAGTTACTACCTGTTTTGATAACTCCCCCTGCAGTTTCTTTATCTCTCCCTGAATTTTTTGAAAATCTTTTAAAAGTTTAGCTATCCCTGTTAACATTAATACCTCCTGATGCTGTCTGTGATTATTTCTCCTTCAAATAAATCTATAGCTTGAGATACCGCATTTCGTAGAGAAGGGTTAATTGATTGTTTTTCTTTTTCCTCTTTTCTATCGAGTAAGCGCCACTTAATGCAAAATCCTGAAGAAAAAAATTTCCTTGCTATTTGATTAATCAACTCTTTATTTTTTGACCTTTCCAGAATTTCTTTATGAAATCTTCCCTCCAAACCAAGGGTTATCGATTCCTCATCAAAAGATAAAACCTTGAGCTTTTCCAATAACATCCCCAGATGTTTTTTTCTTTCCTTAACTTCCTTTACTGCCAGATCCCAATCCTTTTTCCATTCATCTTCCCGGGGTTTTTCCTCGAAAGGTTTTAGATGTTTTTTTAGCTTTTTTTCCTCAGAGGGGAAAGAAACTGAACTGGTCAACCTGTCTTCCAGGTCAATTATTTTTTTGTATATTTTAGTTAGTGCCGAATCTTTCTCCTCTAAAAGGTCTATCTCAGCGTCCTGGCAGGTAAGTTGAACCATTAAAACCTCCAGATGAATTTGAGGATTAGAGGAGAAGTGTATTTTTCTCTGAACCTTAGAAAGATTATCCATAAAGGAAAGAAACTCTCTTAAACTAAAATAAGAGATCTGCTTTTCTAAAAGTTTTCTGTCCTCATCAAAAAAGGGAAAGTAGTCATCCTTCTCCCCTATTTTTAATATAACTAAATCTCTAAACCACTTCTGCCATCCCTTTACAATCCACTCAGGGTTTTTTCCTCTTTCCAGAAGCTGATCTAACAATTTAATGTTACTCAGAGCATCTTTATGAGCTAAATTTTCTGTAAGCTTAAAAAAGTAGTCCCTTTCCACCATTCCCAGAATTTCACTAACGTCTTCTTTTTTTATCTGACCCTGAGCATAAGAGATAAGTTGATCAAGTATCTTCTCGGCATCTCTCATGCTGCTTTCCGCTCCTTGGGCAATTAACC
>JAUWJJ010000223.1 GCA_030607765.1 Candidatus Aerophobota bacterium | reverse complement strand
TTTAATGCGCCGATAAATCGGCAAGCTACAGCTCGCAATGACAAATGAGCAATCCCTCCATTTTTTAGGAAAACTTACCTGTTACCTACGATTATTAATTTCTTTTGCCATAATCTCTGCTAACCTCTTATGGATAAAAGAAGTTCGGCGAACAAAATGAGCGCAAGCAAGCAATGGTTACGCGGTATCGCGATGACTATATTTAAGGCATGGGTTGGGCAAGTTTTATAATTATTGAGAGTATTAACTTAAACAGTGCTTACCTTATGGACTGAGCAGACTCAAGATTTTCTTCTTTATTTTCCTGCTGAGTAAGAGGTTTTTCCTTTATCCTTAATCCCCCTTTACTTAAAAGCTCATCAGCCAGGCCAAAATCTATTGCCTCTTCTGCGGTGAACCAGGTCTCTTTTTTTAAAGTATCTCTTATTTGTTTTTCAGGTTTTCCAGTACTTTCAACAAGAAGATGGTACATCTGATTTTCTATTTTGATAAAAGCGGAACCGAACTGGAGAAAATCATCAAAACTGGATTAATTATTTTAGAGTTTTTCTCTAATTAGCGTGAAGGTGACCGTAACAGATGCTTCTATTTTAAGTGATCCCGGAACAAAAGGAGTGATGGCTTCCTCTTTTCCTTCTCCTTCAGCAGCAAACCAGGGTCCCCAGGTCTGTTTCTCCACAATACTTTTAACATCTTTTATCTTTAGATTCTCTGCTGCAGCTATAGTCTCTGCTTTAGCTCGGGCCTGTTTTACTGCTTTGGATAGGGCTTCCCGATAGCCGGGCTGGGGATCTCTTAGGGTAAAGATTACATCCTGGACTGTATTTGCCCCTGCCTGTATTGCTGCATCCAATATGAGCCCTACTTTTTCCAGGTCCATCACTGGAACCTCCAGTGTATGGGTAACCTGAAAACCTTTAAACTCTTCCTTTTCTTCTCGGTACTGGCTAACCCTCCAGAGAAAAAATTGGGTGGTTTTTATTTGGGAGCGATCAACTCCTAAGGATAACAATTTGGAAATTACTGCCTGCATCAGTTCAGCATTTTCTCTCTGAGCTTCTCCAGCTGTAGGAGCAATAGTTTCCACTCCCAGGTTTAAAAGAGCCATATCCGGGGTTACTCTCACATCACCTTTGCTCTCCACTGTTATCGTAATATCCCCTGAGGCAAAAGATGGACTAATTAATCCGCAGCTCATTAAAAAAAGAGTTACCATCCCAAAAATTACCAGGACAGGTCCAAATTTTTTCATTTTGTTCTCCTAATCTTCTTTTTGTTTATTTTTTGTAACAGTTCAGCCACTAAGTCACCAAGGCACAAAGAAATGATATGAATTTATAATCTCGTTGATCTGTTAATACGTAGAAGCGTAGATACGTTTTATTTCTTCACGCATTCACTCATTAGCCTCTTACGCATTTACCCATTAACGCTTTCACGCATCTACGCATTTATCCTGGTGTCTTCGTGTCTTGGTGGCTAAATAGTAACTATTTTTTAATAAAAGCTTAGTAAGGACTGAATAATTCCTGAAATACCGAGATAGTTTTTTCAATATCCCCCCCGCTTATATCAAGATGAGTTACCGCTCTGATAAGCTCTTCCTGCATAGCCAAAACCAGAACTCCCTTTTTTCTCAGTTCCTCAACTGCTTTTTTAGCCGTCCATCCTTCTCTTTTAACTTCAAAATAGAGAATGTTGGTGTTTACCCTTTGAGGGTCTATTTTAATGCCAGAGATCTTACTTAAACCTTCAGCCAGCATTCTTGCTTTCCTGTGGTCTTCAGCTAATCGCTCAATGTGGTGATCCAGAGCGTAGATTCCCGCAGCAGTTAAAAATCCTGTCTGTCTCATCCCTCCTCCATACATTTTCCGAAAGCGCCGAACTTGATTGATGAACTTTTTTGTCCCGGCAACCATTGAACCTACAGGTGCACCCAGGCCTTTGTATAAACAAAGGATAACTGAGTCTACATACTGAGTGTATTCTATTGGGTCTATCTTTAAAGCTACGCTGGCATTAAGAAGTCTTGCTCCGTCCATATGAAGGAATAGATGATGTTTTCTGGCTATTTGTGAGATTTCTTCCACTACTTTCAAGGGGTAAATAGTTCCTCCACCTCTATTATGAGTATTTTCAAGACAGATGAGGCGAGTTATAGGATTATGATAATCCTGACTGTCTCTGATAGCTCTCTCAACTTGTTCTGGATAAAGAATTCCTCTTTCCCCTTTTAAGGGGTGAAGTTGAACTCCGGCCAGAGCTGCCGCTGCTCCACTCTCATCATGAAAAATATGGGAATCCTTTTCCACAATGACTTCATCACCTGCTTCAGTATGAGCCTTGAGGCATAATTCATTAGCCATAGTTCCAGAGGGGACAAAAATTGAGGCTTCCTTGCCCAGGAGGACAGCTGCCTTTTCCTCCAAACAGTTGGTTGCAGAATCCTCCCCGTAAACATCATCTCCGACCTTTGCCTGGAACATTGCCTCCCGCATTTCTGGAGTAGGTCTGGTAACTGTATCACTACGCAAATCTATCATTTTTTATCTCCATATGAGCTCATTTAAGAACTCCTCTCCTTGTCCTTTTAACCTATATCAACCCACCAAAATTCCAAACAACCCACTT
>JAUWJJ010000093.1 GCA_030607765.1 Candidatus Aerophobota bacterium | reverse complement strand
AGCAGAGTAGTTATAACCCCAGCTTTTCTCCCGGAGATCATATCAAACTCATAATCTCCTAAAAATATCACTTCTTTTGGTAACAATTCCATTTGTTTACAGGCCAGGATTACCGGTTTCTTATCTGGTTTGGGGGGAGCATCTTCCCGACTAATTATTCCATCAAACCTCATTAATTTAAATCTGTTTAAAATTGTGTGAATTGATTTTTTGCTGTTTCTGGTTACTATAGACCTTTTGATTTTTCTTTGCTCAAGAAATTTAAAGAGCTCGATTATACCCTTGGTAAGGTTGCAGCTAAGAGCTGCTTTTCTCTCATATTTTTCTAAAATTTCCCAGGCTCGAGCTTTCTCTTTCGGATCTTTTATATTATCTATACCCTCAAGAACGGGCTTTTTCTCCGAGGAATTGAAAATCTCTTTGCTAATTAAATTAAAATCGAAGTGAGATTTAACTAAAACTCCATCAAGATCAAAAATAATTCCCTTAATCTTATTTTTTCTCTTTTCTTTATTTAACCAAAGCAATTTTAGCCTACCAAATTTTTTATGATATCCTTTATTTTTTGGTGATGACTACCTTCCCAGTATATTTTACCACAAACAGGACAATAGTAAAAAGATGAGCTTGAATTAAAATGATGGAAAGACACCTTATCTTTAATCTCTGATTTATCCTTAATTTTCTCCACTAACTCATTGCAGTAAACACATCGTGAAAAAAGATTACTCCAGGGATCAAGGTTAAGCTCTTTTATCAGATATTTTAGCTGTTGTTGAGGATCAGAATAGGTAAGAAAAATATGTTTATCTTTCTTAAGAGTTGAAGCCAGACAAGTATCCATAGTTAGAATTATCCTTTCCCCCTCTCTTGCCTTTTTAACAAGTTCAGGGTCAGAAATTGAGGGAAAATAGAGAGTGTCAAATCCCATTAGTCTTAGCCACCTGGCTAACTTTCCCAGCATAGAGTCAGCAATAAATCTAAAAGCCATTGAATACTTACCGGTTTCAATAAAGCTTATTTTACAAATCTAACAGGGAAATTTCTCTCATCCTTGTCCTGTCAGATAGCAAGCATCGAGTGAGGTTCACTCCAAATACATTAGAAAATTGAGGAACTAATCTCTCTACAACTTCTTCTATTTTAACATCCCTATTTAAAATCCTCTTTATAGAAGTCATAACCTGCGCTTCCATGCCACAGGGCTGAATTAAATTAAAATAGCTAAGCTCAGTATTTACATTAAGTGCAAACCCATGCATGGTAATCCATCTTTTTACTTCAACTCCAATAGAAGCAATTTTTTTTCTACCTACCCAGACCCCTGTTAAACCATTCATCCTTTCTGCCTTAATCTCAAACTCTTCTAATGTTTTAATTAGCACCTCTTCCAAGTACCGAAGATACAGATGAAGATCTTTTAAGTAATAATTTAAATCCAGGATGGGATACCCCACTAACTGACCTGGTCCATGATAGGTTACTCTGCCTCCTCTTCCAACATAAAAAATAGATATCCCCTTTTTCTTTAATCTTTTAAGGTCAGCTAAAACCTCACCTTCCTCTCCTTTTCTTCCTACAGTAATAGTATGAGGATGTTCGAGTAAAAGCAGGACATCTCTGTTTAATTTTTTACCCCATTTAGCCTGGAAAATTTTTTTCTGTAGCTCCCAGGCCTTTTTGTATCCAATTTTTTTTAAGTCAACTATGAGACATTCTCTTGCTTTCAACTAAGCGCCCCGATAAAAACTTTCTATAATATCTACTGCCTTTTCAGGCTCATCGGTAATGTAAAAAATATCTAAGCTGGATGGATCAATATAGTTTTTGCTTATAAGGTCCTTTTTAAGCCAATTAAAAAGGTCTTGCCAGTAGGAACGATCAATTAAAACTACGGGAAATTTATGAATTTTACCAGTGGTGATTAAGTTAACAGATTCAAAAAACTCATCTAAAGTTCCATATCCTCCCGGGAAGATAACAAAACTTCGAGTATATTTTACAAACATTACCTTTCTTACAAAAAAATAACGGAAACTGATCAGTGTTTTAACATAAGGATTAGGTTTTTGTTCCTCAGGTAGTTCAATATTTAATCCTATGGATTCTCCCCCTGCCTTTTTTGCTCCCCTATTTACAGCTTCCATTATTCCCCGACCTGCTCCAGTAATTACCCCGTATCCGGATTCAACCAGAAGGTGAGCTAATTTTTCAGCTTTCTGGCAGAGAGGGTCGGATTGCTTGGTTCTGCTGGAACCAAAGATACTTACAGTAGGTCCCATTTTGGATAGAGTCTCAAAACCATCGACAAACTCAGCCATTATTCGAAAAATCCGCCAGCTATCCTCTACAATAAAGCCCTTCTTTCCTTTTTCTTCTTTCATAACTTACTTTCCCCTTTCAAAGTTATTCTATTTTTAATTCTTTCAAAGCGCACCTCTCCTATCCCGGGAACATCTTTGAGCTGAGAGATATTTTTAAATCCTCCTACTTTTTCCCTGTGTTCTGTAATCCTTTTAGCAAGCACAGGACCTATGCCAGGGAGAAAAGCTAAATCAGTGGGGGAGGCTTGATTTAAATTAATTTTCCCCTCAGGAACATTAACCTCCTGTCCTTCTTTTACAGGAAAATTTAAATTTATTTTAGTTAAATCAGCCCAGGGAAAACAGCCTCCTGCTTTCTCAATAGCTTCCTTTACATAAGCTTTTTGAGGGATACTGTACCATCCGGGTTTTTTAACTGCTCCACTAACTTTTATTCTGATTAAATTTGGAGAAGAAACATCTGGTGAATGAGGAATCCCTCCCCAAAGTTTTATCCCTAAACCAATAAGAAAGGCAGCTAAGATAAAAAAGAGGACAAGTTGCTCATCTCGGGTAAGATTCCACATAGCTATATCTTCTTTAACTCTTTTTAACTTTTAACCTCGAACATTAAACTTCCCTTTCTTCTCACTCATTACCTCTTACTTCTTACTCTTGGCAGGTCTAAAGACCTGCTCTACGGAACATCAGCAACATCAGTAGCGCAGACCTTTAGGTCTGCCTATTCTGGCAGGTCTAAAGTAGTCGCAGGCTTTAGCCTGCGTTTACACACTCTACCACAATATTAAGAAGCTTAAGGGGAACATAGATTATTCTTTTTATGGATTTACCCTGGGTGTATCTTTTAATTTTTTCTCTCTTTAAAGCTTCTTCCTCTACTGTTTCTCTTTTCTCACTTACAGGGATAACCATTCTGTCTCTTACTTTCCCGTTAATTTGAATAACAATTGTAACCTGGTCACTTTTAAGGAACTCATCTTTGTATTCAGGCCAGGGATATTTAGATAAATCGCCTCTGTATCCTGTTTTTTCTGCCAGCTCCTGGCAGATATGGGGAGTGAAAGGATAGAGAAGTAAAAGAAGAACTTGCAAAGACTCCTTATAGATAAACTCATTCTTAAAAGAGTACTGGTAGAGAAAGTTTACCAGTTCCATAAGAGATGCCAGAGCTGTATTAAAATGAAAACGCTGCTCTATATCCTGGCTAACTTTCTTTATGGTTTTATGCACTATCTGCTGGAGCTTAATTTCTTCTTTATTTTTTGCAGGAGAGTAAATTTTTTCAAATTTCCATTGGGTTTTTTCTTTCAAATTAGAGGTAGTTAATCTCCAAACTCTATTTAAAAAACGATATATCCCTTCCAGTCCTTCTTTTTTCCACTCCAAATCAACCTCGGGAGGAGCAGCAAATAAAATAAATCCCCTTACAGTATCCACTCCGTACTCTTTAATCATCTGTCCGGGATTAACAATATTTCCCTTGGATTTAGACATCTTAGCCCCATCCTTTATTACCATTCCCTGATTGAGTAATCTGCCAAAGGGTTCCCCTGTTCCAATAAGACCTAAGGCTCTTAGTGCTTTGATAAAAAAGCGGGAATACAAAAGATGTAGGATTGCATGTTCTATCCCTCCAACATACTGATCTACCGGCATCCAGTAATCTACTTCTTTCCTGTCAAAGGGAAGATGGTCATCTTTCTGGCTGGCGTATCGCAGGAAATACCAGGAAGAATCTACAAAAGTATCCATAGTATCGGTTTCTCTTTTTGCCTCCCTCCCACATTCAGGACACAGACATTTTACAAAAGACTCCGTTTTTTTTAAGGGAGAGCCCCCCTTACCAGTGATTTGTACATTAAGGGGCAGCTTTACAGGAAGGTCTTTTTCTGGAACGGGTACCACACCACACCAGGAACAGTGAATAATGGGAATAGGAGTGCCCCAGTATCTTTGACGAGAGATACACCAATCTCGCAGCTTATAGCTTACTTTGTGATTTGCCATTTTTTTCTCAAACATCCATTTGCTAATTTTCTTCCTGGCAAGCTCACTTGGAAGACCATTGAACTGAGCTGAGTTTACCATCCTGCCCTCTTCTATATAAGCCTCATTTAAATTATCCTGATCAGAGCTCCATTGAGGAGGAGATACAACAACTCTTATAGGCAAACCGTACTTTTTAGCAAACTCAAAATCTCGCTCATCATGAGCAGGAACAGCCATAATAGCTCCTGTTCCATATTCCATCAGGACATAGTTAGCTATCCAGATAGGAATTTTCTCTTCATTTACAGGATTTATTGCCCACAGACCGCTGATAACACCTCTTTTCTCTATATCCCCTTTAATTAACTGCTCCCCTTTCATCCTTTTTACTTCTTCTTTAATCTTCAGATTTTTTCTGATAGCTTTTTCAGTTAAGGGATGATGAGGAGATAAAACAAGATAAGTGGCTCCAAAGATGGTATCTGGCCGGGTAGTAAATACAGGAATTTTCTCAGAATCTTCTGCTAACTTAAATTTAATCTCTATTCCCTCACTCCTGCCAATCCAGTTAACTTGCATTTTTTTTACCATCGGGGACCAGTGAGTTAAATTCTTAATTTCTTCCAAAAGCTCATCAGCATATTTGGTAATTTTAAAAAACCACTGGGTAAGTTCCTTTTGTTGAATAAGCTCACCGCATCGATAGCATCTATCATTTATTACCTGTTCATTAGCCAGAACAGTCTTACAGGTAGGACCCCAATTAGCTGAAGCTTCCTTTTGATAAACTAATCCTTTCTGGTAAAATTTAATAAAAAACCACTGGTTCCAGCGATAGTAATTCTCATCACAGGTAATAATTTCTCTTTCCCAATCATAAGAGGTTCCCAGTTGTTTTAACTGATCTTCTAAAATTTTGATATTACGATAAGTCCATTCCCGAGGATGAACTTTTTTTTCTATAGCAGCATTCTCAGCAGGCAAACCAAAGGCATCAAAACCAATGGGATGAAGAACATTAAATCCACCCATCCACTTGTACCTGGCAAGTACATCCCCAATAACATAATTGCGCACATGACCCATATGAATACTTCCTGAGGTATAGGGAAACATTTCCAGGAGGTAATACTTTTTTTTGTCTTTTCTTACCCGAGAAGAAAAAGTTTTATTAACCTCCCAGTATCTTTGCCATTTTTT
>JAUWJJ010000125.1 GCA_030607765.1 Candidatus Aerophobota bacterium | reverse complement strand
TTGGTATGATAGGGGAGGTGGGAGTAGTTGTAAATGAGCTTAATCCAGATGGAAAGGTTCGAATTCATGGAAGAGAAATCTGGAATGCTACTAACCTTTTTCCTGGGGAGGTGATTAAAGCTGGAGAAAAAGTAGAAGTAGTAAAAATAGAAAAAACTATATTAATGGTAAAAAGAGAGGAGATTTAAAAATGGGAGTAATAATTTTTTTAGTCGTTGTTGCGATTATGATTTTAATGGCTGCGGTTAGGGTAGTTACCGAATACGAGAGAGGGGTTATCTTTCGTCTGGGTAGATTGGTTGGAGCTAAGGGTCCGGGTTTATTTTTCCTTATCCCTATTGTAGATAAAATGACTAAGATGAGCTTAAGAACAAGTAATTTTGATGTTCAACCTCAGGAAGTTATTACTAAAGATAATGTTCCAGTTAAGGTAAACGCGGTAGTTTATTTTAGAATTATAGATCCTACTAAAGCAGTGGTGGAGATAGAAAACTTTCGCTTTGCCACCCTTCAAATTGCTCAAACTACTTTAAGAGGGGTAGTGGGAGAGATGGAATTGGATGATATTTTATCTCAAAGAGAAAAACTAAATGAGAGACTTCAGGGCATCATTGATGAACAGACAGATCCCTGGGGAATTAAGGTGAGTGTGGTAGAGGTAAAGGAAATTGAGATACCCGACACTATGAAGAGAGCTATGGCCAGGCAAGCTGAGGTGGAAAGAGAGAGAAGAGCTAAAATTATTAATGCCCAGGGTGAGTTTCAAGCTGCGGAGAAACTTTCTCAAGCAGCGGAGATCCTTGGTCATCATCCTCAATCTATTCAGCTTAGATACCTGCAGACTCTCTCAGACATAGCTACTGAACAAAATTCTACCATTGTTTTCCCCTTGCCCATTAATTTCTTGGATGCCTTTGGTAAATTGATGAGCAATGAAGTGAGAAGTAAAAAATGATTCCAGTTTCCTGAAACTAAAAAAGTGAGGAGTGAAGAGTGAAAAGAGTCTTTTGGTGGTTAATACCTCTAAGTTTGTTAGCTGTCTTTTTGCTTTCCGGTTGCCAGTATGGCCTACAATATCCTCTTCCTTCCCTAACATCAAAGATAGCTATTCCTATTTTTGTTAACAAAACTTTTCAGGAAGGATTAGAGGAAATTCTTACCCAGGAAGTTATTGATAATTTTCTACTTAAAACTCGTTTTGATGTAGTTAAAGAAGAAGAAGCTGATATAATATTAAAGGGAGAGATTCTGTGGTATTTAAAAGAGCCTTTAGGTGAAATTATAACAGGGGAAAGAGAATACAGAATAAAAATTGAAACTTTGGTTAGTTTAGTGTCAAAAAAAACAGGTGAAGTATTCTGGAAAGAAGAGGTAGATGAGACTACTATTTACTCAATTTTTGGTCCTATTCAAACTGAAGAGGAAACTATTAGACGAACTTGCAGGGAGATAGCTGAGGATTTAGTTAATTTAGCCTTGGAAGGTTGGAAGAGTTGATATTAAAATTCACCAGGCCTAAGTCAATGAGGGACCGTCTTACTCATTACTGTCCAGGGTGTGGTCATGGAATAGTTCATCGTCTTATCTGTGAGGTAGTTGATGAGCTTGGAATCAGGGAAAATTTAATTGGAGTTTCTCCTGTAGGTTGCGCAGTAATAGCCTATGATTATTTTGATTTTGATATGGTAGAAGCCTCTCATGGTAGAGCTCCAGCAGTGGCTACCGGGATAAAAAGAGTTCATCCAGATAAGATAGTTTTTACCTACCAGGGAGATGGAGATCTTGCCTCCATAGGGATGGCAGAAATTGTCCATGCTGCTGGTCGAGCAGAGGTTATTACAGTAATTTTTGTTAACAATGCCACCTATGGAATGACCGGTGGTCAGATGGCACCTACTACCCTGTTAGGTCAGAGGACTACTACTACCCCTTTTGGTAGAACAGTAGAGGAGGCTGGTTATCCCATAAGAGTCTCTGAGCTTCTCTCATCTCTTTCTGGAGCATTTTATCTGGAAAGAGTAGCGGTGACCAGTCCTGTTAATATAATAAGAGCAAAAAAGGCCATAAAGAAAGCTTTTTTGTTTCAAATTGAGAAAAGAAAGTTTTCTTTGGTAGAGGTTCTCTCACCCTGTCCCACCTCTTGGAGGTTACCTCCCTTGGATGCATTGAAGTGGATAGATGAAAAGATGATTCCCTATTTTCCTCTGGGGGTAATAAAAGAAAAATAACCTTCTTACTCTGTCTCTAAAACAGCTAAGAAAGCTTTCTGGGGAATTGATACTTTTCCAAACATTCTCATTCTCTTTTTTCCCTGTTTTTGACGTTCCAGGAGTTTATTTTTCCTGGTTACATCTCCTCCGTAAAGAGGAGCAGTTACATCTTTACGCAGGGTTGGTATAGTTTCTCTGGCTATTACCTTTTTACCAGTGGCAATTTGGATGGGGATGGGGAACTGGTGTCTGGGAATCACTTCTTTTAACTTTTTAGCTAAGACTTTAGACTTAGAATAAGCTTTTTCTTTATGGGTAATGAGAGAAAGAGCATCTAAGATTTTTCCATTTACTAAAACTTCAAGCTTTACCAGATTCGCCTCTTTATATCCTATATGCTTGTAATCAAAGGAAGCGTATCCCTGACTTACCGATTTTAGCTCATCATGAAATTTCATAGCTATTTCTGAGAAAGGAATTTCATAGAGAAGGAGAACCTGTGATGTATCCAGCCATCGCATATCCAGGAATTTTCCCCTTCTTTTTTCCAACAGTTCAAATATGTTTCCTAAGTATTGCTGAGCAGTTGTGATGCTCGCTTTAATATAAGGTTCTTCTACCATTTCAACTTTTCCTTGAGAAGGGAATTTGCTGGGGTTGTTTACCTGGATTATTTCTCCGTTAGATTTAAGTAAACGGTAAACAACATTGGGAGCAGTGGCAATTAGATTTAGTTCAAATTCTCTTTCCAGTCTCTGCTGAACTATCTCCTTGTGCAGGAGTCCTAAAAATCCACAGTGAAATCCTAACCCCAATGCTGGAGAGGATTCTGGTTGAAAACTCAAAGCAGGATCATTTAGTTTTAATTTCTCCAAAGCTGTTTTGAGATTTTCAAACTTTTCTCCTTCCCCAGGATAAAATCCACACAGAACCATAGGTTTTGGTTTTTTATACCCAGGAAAAGGGCAAGAGGTAGGATGTTCAACTTGAGTTATAGTATCACCAACTATCAAATCGGATATATTTTTTACATTAGCAATGAAGTAACCTATTTCCCCAGACTCCAGTTTCTCTACAGACACTCTCTTTAATTTTAATATACCTGTTTCTTCCACCTTAAATTGTTTTCCCGAGGACATTACCTGAATTTTCATTCCCGGTTTTATGATGCCTTCTATCACTCGGATATATCCTATTACTCCTCTGTGAACGTCAAATAGAGAATCAAAAATTAAAGCTTTAAGTGAGGCATTGGGATGATAAATGGGAGAGGGGATTCTTTTCACTATAGTTTCCAGAACTTCTTCTACGCCTTTTCCTTCTTTAGCACTTGCTAAAATAGCCTGAGATGAGTTGGATAAGCCTAATTTTTTAAGTTGGTTTTTTACTTTCTCTGGATTGGCTAGGGGAAGGTCGATTTTGTTAATCACAGGAATTATAACTAATCTTCTCTGCTGGGCTAAATAGAAGTTGGCTATGGTTTGAGCTTCCACCCCTTGTACAGCATCTACCAGGAGAAGAGTCCCCTCGCAGGCAGCCAGGGCACGGGAAACCTCATAATTAAAATCTACATGACCGGGTGTATCGATAAGATTAAGGAAAAAGCAATCTTTATTTTTATAGCGGTAGGTAAGCCTGATTGTGTGAGCTTTAATGCTGATTCCTCTTTCTCTTTCCAGATCCATAGTGTCCAGGGTTTGTTCCTTTAACTGTCTTGGAGATAAAGTGTGAGTGTACTCCAATAAACGATCAGCAAGAGTTGATTTCCCATGATCTATATGGGCAATTATAGAAAAGTTACGAATATTTTTTCTTTTCATTTTGAGGTAAAAGCTTTGTAATTTTAAAGCCTGGCTGTTTTTTTCATTAATTTTGATTTTTCCCGGGCAGCTTTATTTTTGTGCCATACCCCCTTGGAAGAGGTAATATCAATAAGTTTGATAATTTGAGGAAGCATTTTCTTTGCTTCTTCTCCCTTTTTTTGATTTACAAGTTTTAAAAAATTCTTTATACTATTCTTTACCCTATTTTTTATTCTTCGATTATGTTTTTTTCTTATCAAGCTCTGTCGCATTCTTTTTTTAGCTGATTTTATTATGGGCATTTTTTTCTCCTTAAAATGAATTAAGATTAATTTATCATATTCTTAAAATTTTGCAAGTAAGATTACCCACTGAGAACACTGAATTCACCGAAAATTTTTTAAGGCAAGATATCTTCCCCTGTCATTGCAAGGAGCAAAGCGACGAAACAACCCATTGACAGGGGAAAAGGGCAATTTTAGAAAAGCTAAGCTATGGCCAAGGAGATACTTTTTAGAGAGTGAATTAGAGTTGTAAATTCTTACAATTCAGGCAAATAAGAATATTTACCTTAAGGAAAAAATGAGGAAAAAAGGGGTAGTAAGAGCAGCTGGAATAGTGGGACTGGGAACTTTATTTTCCCGAATTACAGGACTGATAAGGCTTCAGGTAATTGCTTATCTTTTTGGTTATTCTATAGCTACCGATGCTTTCTGGATTGCTTTTACTCTGCCCAATCTTTTTAGAGGGCTTTTATAAGAAGGAGAAATTACGAAAGCATTAATAACTGTTTTTAGTTAATGGTTTT
>JAUWJJ010000180.1 GCA_030607765.1 Candidatus Aerophobota bacterium | reverse complement strand
CAAGTCACCAGAAACTGGAATATACTTATGTTCAAACTCGGGAGGAAACTTTGGTCCCCAACTTAAATTTGCTGGTTATGATGGACTGATCATTGAAGGAAAGTCCTCAAAGCCAGCATATATAATTATAAATGAGGGTAAGGTGGAGATTAAAGATGCCAGTAGGCTCTGGGGCAAGTCTACAGGCGAGGTTTATAATACCCTTAAGAAAGAAATTAACTATTCCAAAGCCGGAATAATGTGTGTTGGACCAGCTGGAGAAAGAAAAGTTGTCTTCTCTTGTATAAGAGTAGACGGAAGAAGTTTTGGCCGGGGTGGTGCAGGAGCAGTTATGGCTTCCAAGAATCTCAAAGCTATAGTAGTTAAAGGCAAAGGCAAATTAAGTTATGCTAATTTCGCTGAACTTAAAAAAAGAATTAAACCTCGAGAAATAAGACAGGCTTGCAAAAATTTAGCTACCTACGGTAGACCAATTTATACGAAGATTATACATGATTTGGGTTGTTATCCTGTGAGGAACTTTCAAACTGCGGTATTTAATGAAATCAATAAGGTTGATGCCGAGTTAATGAAAGAAAAATTTTTCATTAAAAATCAAGCTTGTTATAGATGTCCTGTAGCCTGCTTGCAATTATGCGAGGTAAAAAATGGTAAGTTAGCAGGCCAGACAGTAGCTCCAGAATATGAGACGATATGGGCATTAGGAGCTCAGTGTGGTGTATCAGACTTTAATGCAATTTTGTCTGCCAACATTTTGTGTAATGAATATGGAATGGATACAATGTCTACAGGTAATATAATTGGTTTTGCTATGGAGCTGTATGAAAGGGGAAAAATTACTAAAGAAGACACTGGTGGTTTGGAATTGACTTTTGGCAATCCAGAAGCTGTATTAGGGGTCATTAGACTCATAGCTCGTAAGGAGAAGATAGGTAAGGTATTAGCTGGTGGATTTCGGAGAGTGATGAAAGAAATTCCTGGCTCAAAATCTTATATGATGCAAGTTAAGGGAATGCCTTTTGCTGCTTATGATCCCAGGGGATTTTATGGAATGGGATTAGTCTATGGTACCTCTAATAGAGGTGCCTGCCATAACGTAGGTGGCTGGTCTATCAGAGCAGAACTACTAAGTGGTCAGTATGATAGGTTTGCTCTAAAAGGGAAAGGAAAATTAGTAAAAAGCATTCAGGATGTAAGAGCTTACATAGATTCTCTTGGTATATGTACAACAGTAAGAAGAGTTTTGGGATTCACAGATAAACCAGATTCAACAGTGATAAGTTTAGTTACGGGTTTAGATTTCACAGATAAACTTATGAAGATAGGCGAAAGAATCTACACTTTAGAGCGGTTAATATTAACAAGAGAAGGGATTCGTCGAAAAGATGATTTACTGCCCGAGAGGATAACAAATGAAAAGTTACCCGACGGTCCAGCCAAAGGGCATATATTAACAAAACAGATGTACGAAGTTGAACTTAACGAGTATTATGAGGTAAGAGGATGGGATGAGAAGGGAATACCTACTAAGGAAAAACTCCAGAATCTTTCTCTAACCAACCTCTAATTAAGATAAGGGTATTCCACTTCTTTCATTGGATAACATTAATTTGTTGGTAAAGAATATCATTAATGTACTAAACAAAAAAGATTGGAATATATAGTTAGTCCGTAACAGGTAAGTTTTCCTAAAAAATGGAGGGATTGCTCATTTGTTATTGTGAGCTGTAGCTTACCGATTTATCGGCGCATTAAAACCGCCCAATGAATTGGGCAGCTACAATTGCCATAAAAGGAAAAAGTTTTAGAAAAGCTAAACTATTACGTTAGTCCAGAGGTATATGAAAGGTAATTATGATTAGAGGGAAAGTCCCTTAACGTTTCCAGTAGCTTAAAGGAGGAAAAATTTGAGAGAATTGATGAAACCTATCAGGACTTTGGTAGATATAAAGACAGGCCTGCTTAATCCCTGCGACAGGGTGATTGAAAGAAGGTTGAGCGATATGAAGGGGATGTATGCTGGTACTGAGGCCTACAATGAACTTTTAAAGAAAGATGATAAGCTGATTTATAAGGTATACGAGGTTGATATTCCTCAGGAAGAAGGACAGTTATTGTACTGCACCAGTGTTATTTACCCTGGAAAGGTAGGGAACGAGTATTTTATGACCAAAGGGCATTTTCATCTTAAAGAAAATACAGCGGAGATTTACTTTTGCTTTCAGGGGGAAGGGTATCTGCTGATGCAAACTCACGATGGACAGATTTCTTCAGTCAAGATGAAACCAGGCACTATAGGCTATATTCCCCCTTATTGGGGACATCGAACAATAAATACGGGAAATAAGAAGCTTATTTTATTTGCCATATATCCAGCAGAAGCAGGACATAATTATAAAATTGTTGAAGAGAAAGGTTTTGCTAAGATTATAGTTGAGGAAAGGGGCATTCCTGTACTCAAGGAAAATCCAGGCAGGAGTCTTCCCATAATGTAGGGGTAGATCAGCTATTCCTGTTCTTTTCATTTAATTATTTTTTTTAAGTAATCCCGGTAAATTATCTCCCAGGAATACTTCCTTACCACTTTTTTAAACATAAAAAAGGTGGGTTGATGGTTGATATAATCCAGGATTCTTTCTGCTATAAGGGAAGGGGAATCTTTCAGGTTAAATTTAAGGGCATCCTCACCCACAATTTCAGAAAGGGGCTCTATATTGCTGCAGACAATAGGCAGTTTCACAACTCCTGCTTCTAAAAGAGGAATTCCAAATCCTTCTTGAGATGAGGTAAAGAATAACAAATCGCAGATAGAGTAAAGATTTTTCACCTCTTCATAGTCCATTTTAAGAGCGTAGTTTTCCTTTAAATCTTGAATAAAAATTATGTTTTCCTCTACCTTTAACTTGCGTGAGAGCTGATGCAGATAGTTGAAGTATTTAGTAGCTTCAGGATTGTGAGGATCAGGAGGAGCGGTAATTAAGAATTTACAATTCTTACCTATTTTTTTAAATTCCTTTTCAACTTTAATTCCCACCTCATAATTTTTACGCTTTAATATACGGGAAGGGAAAAACATAACCAGGTCAGCATTAAATAATTTCTTATCCCAGGCTAATTTCCAGATGGAATCAGATAAATTTAAAAAAGATTTAATATCCACTCCATTGGGGACAACTTCAATACAGTCCTCTTTTATTTTAAAAAGGCGAGAAAGTTGCCTTTTTCTTAACCGGGAAATAGTAATGTACTTGGCTTTTTTATTGAATTTACCTAAAAGGTTCCAGGGGTAGTCTTGAGATTTTTTTATTAGTTGCAGGTAGGAAGGATTGGTTAAAGTAGCATCATGACACCAGATATAAAATTTTGTTTTGGAGAAGGAATCATTTATAACCTCATTTAGAGCGGATGTTAGGGCAAGGTTGAAATGCATAGTCATTATATTATGGATTATACAGGTATCTACATCTTTTAGGACTTCTTTTATCCGCTTGAAAATTACTTCTTTTAGCTGAT
>JAUWJJ010000118.1 GCA_030607765.1 Candidatus Aerophobota bacterium | reverse complement strand
TATAAAAATAGATGATCGCCAAGATAAGCATTCCACTATGGAAGAAAAAGTAAAGAGGATAGAACTCCAGATATAATGTACAGTATTGGTAAAGCAATCAGCACAGCTACTAACTTTGTTAAAAGACAAAAACGGAACTATAGAATAGCCATTACTCGAACTGCACTAAGTGAGTTTTTAGCTAAGCTTACCTATCAGTATGATTCTATCTATACGATGGCTTTGGGAGCAAATACTGTTCAGCTTGGGTTCATAATGAGTATTGGTAATGGCGTAAGCTCATTGATATCCACACCAGTGGGGTGGCTGGTAGATCAATACGGACTTAAGAAATTCTGGCTTCTGGGTATAGGATTAATGGCTGGAGCAGTGTTAGTTTATGCAGTAGCACCTAATTGGAAAGCGATTATCGCAGCTATGATTCTATGGTGGGTTTCTAAGAGATTAATAGGTACAGGTTGTAGTGTGATCTGTGCCGATTCCTTACCCAACAAAGATAGATCAACTGGCAAGAATCTTTGTAATACTCTTTCATCTGCTTTATCCCTGATAGCTCCTCTGGTTGGAGCTTTTTTAATCACTGAATTTGGAGGAATGAGCGTTGAAGGTATTAGACCTCTGTACTATATTCGGCTGATAGGATATAGTTTCATCTTTCTCTTTGTAGCTGCTCAGCTGAGAGAGCCTGAGCGGATAAAAATGTCTGAGAGAAAGGTAAAGCTTGGTTTCATAGGTGACTTCAAGCAGCTCTTTGAGCAAAGTACCGATTTAAAGAAATGGGTTGCCGTTTCCTGTTTGTCCTTGCTTCCTTTAGCTATGATTGTTCCCTTCTTACAAGTTTTTGCCCATCAGGTAAAGGGAGCAAATCAATATGTACTAGGAACAATGACTATTGCTATGGTTATAGTGCGTCTTCTGTTCGGTATTCCCCTGGGGAAACTTGCGGATAGAATTGGGCGTAAAAAAATTATCTATCTGTTGGCACCTTTATGGTATGCCTCCAGTTTCCTGCTTGTTTTCTCCCTCAATTCGATAACTTTGGTTCTGGCGGGGGGTTTGTTTGGTTTCTATTTCATCTCCTCAGTTGTCACAGATTCTATGACTCTTGAACTTGTTCCAATAGAGCAAATGGGAAGATGGAGTGGTCTACTGGGTCTCTTCGGAGGTTTGGTTACTATTCCTGCTCCTCTTCTATCTGGACTGATATGGAAAAATATCAGTCCTATCTATATTTTTCTTATTCCTGTTGCAGTTGATCTTTTCTTAAAAATTCCTCTGTTAACTACGGTACCGGAGACTTTACACAGGGAAAGATAGAATAAAGATTAGTCAGGAAGATCTTGAAAGATATAGATTTGAAAGTATTAGAGTTAATCTCTACTTTGGGTAAATAAAACTGGCTGGGGATCTATCTGTCTTTAAATTCTTAATTTCCCAAAATATAAAAAAGGCAAAGGAATAGCTGTAATGCCACAAAATTTTGCCTTAGAGCCTCTTTATACAGGCAAAACTGCTCAAAATTATGAAAAATGGTATAGTACTCCTTACGGAAAGTATGTCGATAAGTTAGAAAAGGCTCTATCCTTAAGATTAGTTAAACCAAAAAAGGAGCAAAGTATCCTGGATATAGGGTGTGGAACAGGACATTTCTCTTTTTGGTTCCATAGTTTAGGATTAAAAGTAGTAGGGATAGATATTTCTCCTGATATGCTAAGAGTTGCCAGGGGTATGGCAAAAGCTAAGGATATCAAATTTATAAAAGGAGATGCCTACAGCTTACCTTTTTCGGATAATTCCTTTGATATGGTAGTTTTAATAACTACTCTGGAATTCTTAGCTCAACCTGAACAGGCCTTGCGTGAAGCTTTCAGAGTGTGGAGGAAAAAAGTATTTTTAGGGGTTTTAAGCAGGTGGAGCCTTTTGAGCTTTAAGCGTAAATTAAAAGCTCTTTTTAAAAAAAGTGTTTATCGCAGGGCAAGGTTTTATTCTTTCAGGGAGCTTAAAAAACTCATAAATAACTGTAGCAGTACTTATACTAATCTGCGCTATCGAAAAATACTAAAAGGAGCCTTTATCGGATTAGTTATTGATTTATAGGAAATTAAAAATGACAAATTTTAATTTTAAACAGATAGATAGGGCGAGAAAGTTACTTGGTTTACCTGATGAGGCTACTTTAGAGGAAATAAAAGAAGCTTACCACAGAAAAGCTAAAGAGCATCACCCGGATAGATACACTAACAAAGAAAAAAATGAACAAGAGAAAAAAATGGCTCAAATTAATCGAGCTTACAAGATTCTCTTGAATTACATTGAGCAGTGCGAATTTTCTTTTAAGGAAGAAGATGTGGAAAAAAATAATCCTGAGCGAGATATGAAAAGATTTTCTCAGGATTGGTTATCGCAATAAGTAAATTTTAAAAGGGAAACCCCGTTAGATAACAAGTATCTAACGGGGCAAAGATAAATGTCTCAAATATTTGGACCGGTGCCTTCAAGAAGATTAGGTTTTTCCCTTGGTGTAGATACAATCCCTTTTAAGACCTGCAGTCTTGATTGCATTTATTGTCAACTGGGTAAAACCACCAATAAAACAGTCCAAAGAAAAGAATACATAATGGCTGATGGGATCTTAAAAGAACTGGAAAAAGTTTTTAAGGAAGGGAAAAGAATTGACTATATCACTTTTTCCGGTTCCGGAGAGCCCACTTTAAATTCTAAAATAGGAGAAATGATTGATAGAATAAAGAAATTAACTTCAATTCCTGTGGCAGTGTTAACCAATGGAACCCTGCTTTATCTACCCCAGGTGCAAGAGGAGCTATCCCGGGCAGATATAGTAATTCCTTCTTTGGATGCGGTAAGTCAAGATGTTTTTGAAAAGGTAAATCGTCCTCACCCTTCACTAAATATTGATAGGGTAATCTTTGGAATAAGTAGTTTTTCCAGAAAATTTAAAGGTAAAATCTGGCTGGAGATTATGCTGGTTAAAGGGATAAATAATTCCCTGGAAAAGATAAGGAAAACAGCAAAGATAATTAAGGATATAAACCTTGAGAAGATACAGCTAAATACTGTAGTTCGTCCCCCAGCAGAGGAATTTGCTCAAGCCTTGAGTTTAGAGGAGTTAAAGGAGGCAAAAAATATCTTAGGAGAAAAGTGTGAGATTATTGCTGAGCTTAAGAGGGAGCAGCAAAAAGCTTACAAAAAAGATGTGGAAGGTACAATTCTTGCTATGGTTAAAAGGCGCCCGGCCACAGTAGCCGACATTGCAAATTTCTTGGGACTACACCAAAATGAGGTAATAAAGTATATAGAGGTTTTGGAGAAAAAGAGCAAGATTAAAAACAAACTGTATGATAACAGAAGGTATTACTACTATTAAAGATTTTAAGATTGACAGTCTGCTAAAATATATTACTATCTAAAGAAGTTGCGCCTGTAGCTCAGTTGGATAGAGCAACGGATTTCTAATCCGTGGGTCGGGGGTTCGAATCCCTCCAGGCGTGCCAATCTTGAATTTTACCACATTTTGCAATAACATCAAACGAGCTTTTTAGCTTGAATAAAAGCTTTCTGCTATTTAATACAGGATTTTGAAGTAGTAAATTTAACAGGGCTCTTTTTTCGTTTACTTTAGAACTTTCGAAGATTTTTAGCGCTCTGCTTGCCAAATTTAACACCATAGAATCGGTAATTTTACCAGTTTCCGAGTTGGAGGAGGTGATGGGATGGAAAAATAAGCTTTAATTTTTAACAATTCTTATAAAATTACAGTTCAGGAGGAAAACATTGAATAAGAAAATTGCGTTTTTGTTTATTGTTGTTTTGATTTTGTCCCTTACGGTTAGCTCGTTTGCTAATGATTTTGTTACAAAAGCTTCTCGCGAATGGAAGATAGCTTTTGTACCAAAGCTGATTGGTATTCCGTATTTTAATGCGATGGAAGCGGGATGTAATAGAGCAGAAAAAGATTTAGGTATAAAATTCATTTATACCGGTCCTACCACAGCAAGTGTTCCCGAACAGATACAGTATATAGACAACCTGATAACACGTGGTGTTGACGCTATAATCGTTGCGCCCAATGATCCAGCGGCTATTACTCCTATACTAAAAAAAGCCAAAGAAAGAGGTGTACTTGTAATGACTTCTGATACAGATGGCGCTCTGGATATTAGAGAACTATTCGTTAACCAGGCAAGAGCCAAGGATATTGGATATACTCTAATGGATGTAACTGCAAAGCTTATGGATTACAAAGGAGACTTTGCCATAGTCTCCGGAGGTCCAACAGCCTGGAACCTGAATAACTGGATTATGTTTCAACAACAGAGATTAGCCAATTATCCTGATGTTAACCTCGTCACTATAAGATATGCAGGTGAAGATGTACAAAGAGCAATTGATGTTGGTTTGAGTGTTATTCAAGCATTCCCTAACCTAAAGGTTATAGTTGGAGAAAATTCAACTGCTGCACCTGGGGTTACTGAAGCTGTTAAGCTGGCAGGTAAAAAGGGCCTAATTCAACCAACTGGAATAACTGTGCCAAGTATGATGAAAGATTATGTGCACCAGGGAATATGCAAAGCATTCGTCTTATGGGACCCGGAAAATTTAGGTTATCTTAGCATTTGGGCTGCAGTCCAAATGCTGGAAGGCAAGCACTTTACCAGTGGTGAAAAGATCGATCTCAAAGACCGTATTGATACAATTCCGGAATACGATGCAGCCAACAAAAGCTTAGTATTAGGAGATCCACTCATATTTACACCTGAAAATATAGATAACTACGATTTCTAAAGAAACATTCGGTTTTATTTAGGAGGATGGTGAATTGCCATCCTCCTAAATTTTTAGGGAGAATAGCCGATATGAACACTCTTTTCAATGCGGAAAAAATAGTAAAGAATTTTGGAGGTGGTAGAGCGCTCAAAGGTGTAAATTTTGAACTTAAGGGTGGAGAAGTTCATGCTCTTGTTGGTGAAAATCGTGCTTGAAAATCAAC
>JAUWJJ010000199.1 GCA_030607765.1 Candidatus Aerophobota bacterium | reverse complement strand
CTGCACTACATTTACTGTAGCCGCAACCTTCAGGTTGCGTAAGATTCGCAGGCTCTCAAGCCTCGTGATTACCCACCTTCCCCACCGTTTACCTTATGGAAAACACTCATCAGTGGGCAGCAGGTTAAAGAACTTTTCGGGAAACTGAAGAAAGATTTATCAGCCCTGAAAATTCTCTTTTAGGCATCCTGGACTTTGTTATAATGTTTAGGTTACTGCTTTAACAATGCTTTTTCTGGCTTTTTGATTTTTTTTACTGTGTCTGTGAGAGCTATTCTCCTTCTGAGGAATTTTAGAGGGATATATGAAGTAATTTCTCAAGGGGGAGGAAAGTGTATTAAATAAAATTTAATTTAACAAATTATGTTTATAGTGTATATTAGATTAACCTATAGGAGCAACCCAATTTTGAGGTAGGAGTTTTTAATGCAAGAAAATAAAGAAAAATGGATGAAATTAGCCCTGTCTTTAGCTAAAAAGGGGGAAGGGAAAGTATCCCCAAATCCTATGGTGGGAGCAGTTCTGGTTAAGAATGGTAAACTTGTTGCTAAGGGTTATCATAGATACTTTGGTGGACCTCATGCTGAAATTGAAGTTTTAAAAAGGGCAAAAGATAAAGCTAAGGGTGCCACTCTCTATGTAACTTTAGAACCTTGCTCCCATTATGGAAAAACTCCCCCCTGTACCCTAACTATAATTAAAGCAGGCATTAGTAAAGTAATAACTGCAAGTCTTGATCCCAATCCTTTAAATTCGGGACGGGGAATAAAAATTTTAAAGGAAAATGGGATTAAAACAGAGGTAGGAATATGCCAGGAGAAAGCTAAAAAAATCAATGAAACCTTTTTTAAGTTTATTCGAGAAAAAATCCCCTTTGTGACAGTTAAAGCAGGAATTTCTCTTGATGGAAAAATAGCTACCTTTAGAGGAGAATCTAAATGGATAACTGGAGAAAAATCCAGAAAAGTTGCCCATAATTTGCGTAATAAATTTGATGCTATTTTAGTGGGAATAAATACAGTAATTAAGGATGATCCCGAACTGCTTCCCCCTTCTCGGAGAAAATTTTTGCGAGTGATTTTAGACAGCAAGTTAAGAGTACCCCTCTCATCCAAAGTTTTAAAGGATCAGGAAAAAACTTCTACTTTAATTTTTACTACCCCTAAGGCTAATCCTGAAAAGCTGAAAATCTTAAAAAGTGAAGGAATTAAGATAAGGGTGGTAGAGGGAAAAGAAAAGATACTTTTGAAGAAAGTCCTTTCCTATTTAGCAGAATTGGGGATAATGAGCCTTTTAGTGGAAGGAGGGGGAGAGGGAATTGGCTCTTTTTTTGAGGAAAATTTGGTTGATAAGATTTATCTTTTTATCTCTCCTCGAATTATAGGAGGAAAAAACTCTCTTAGCTGGGTTGAGGGAGAAGGTGTAGATTCTTTAGCTCAAAGTCCTAAATTAAAGATAAATTCCTTAAAGAAAATAGATGAGGATATTTTGCTGGAAGGATACGTATTGAAAACTGCAGGGAAGAGATAAAAGTAGATAAACGAGATTCGGTGCTCAGAATCCAGATAAATGAGTATATACTTCTACCAAGGGAGGGTAAGAATTGAGTAGGGAAGTATCTCACCATTTAAATTGCCAAACTTAGGTTTATTTATTCTGTAAAAATACATTTTTTTCTCCCCTGTAAGGGCATATCTTTTGGTAAGGACAATAACGACAAGACATATATCCTGGTTTAGCTTGATAAGAACGAGATCTTATACCGACAGAGGCTTGCTGAATTTTCTCTGTGACTTTGTTAAGGTTTTTCTCTTTTAACTCAGCTTCTCCTACCAGTCCCGTTTCCAGGAAATGAAGCTCCATCTTTTTTGGTATCTTGCCAAAGATTTTCTGGTAAGCTAAGGCATAGATACAAAGTTGTAGACTCTCCTTAGCTCTTTTATCAGCCTTTTTTTTATCTCTTACCTGCGATGATTTAAAGTCAATAATGCAAACATCATCACCTTTAATATCCACTCTATCCCATCGACCAATAATGCGATCTTTCCCTAACATAAAGCTAAATTCTT
Organism: Candidatus Aerophobota bacterium; assembly: GCA_030607765.1. The sequence continues at coordinate 1,062 of JAUWJJ010000199.1, read as the reverse complement.
TTTCCACATAGGTGGGAAGAAATCCCTCTTCTTCTGCCCTCTCATAAAAGCTTTGCAGTGTTCTTCGACCTTCCTCTAATCTTTCCTGCTCATGTTCTTTACTCATAAACCCCTCATTTATCCAGGAATTTTCAAAAACTTCAATGAGCTCCTTAATCTTTATCTCTCTTCCGGATATCTTAACTCTGTAGTAGTACTGAACTGCATCATGAAGAGCTTTTCCGTATATCACAGCATGATGCTGTAAGATGGGCACCCGAAGCACATGGATATATTTGTATTTCAGAGGGCAGGTAAGATAATCATCCACCTGATAATAGCTTAAAGTGAGGACCTTATTCTCGGGAATTTTTAAATAAGCTCCCTCTTCTCCTTTTTCTCTAGGAGCACTCCTTTCAATAATTTCCAGAGCCGTAGTTTTACGAGAAGAAACTTTTTTAGAAGGCAAATTCAAACCCTCCAAAACAAATCGAGATATCCCTTTCTCCCTTTTACCTCCGTAATCCTTGGCACTGGTAAGATAAAGCTCATTCTCAGTTCTGGTCATACCTACATAAAATAAGCGTCTTTCCTCCTGAAGATGAAAATCCCCACTGGGAAGAATATCTTTAATTAAATTTTTTGGTAAAGGGATGGGTTCTTTGCGGTAATTACTGGGAAATTTCATTTTTACCAGACTCACCATAATAACTACAGGAAACTCCAGACCCTTAGCTTTATGAATGGTAAGAATATTTACAGCATCTGTATCTATCTCAGCCTCAGCTACAGCAGGATTATCCCCGGCCTGGATAAGCAGGTCAAGGTAATTTACAAACTGGGGGACTCTGTTATGCGTAATTACCCGGGATACGCTCTGTACAAGATCAAAAAACTTAGCTATGTTTCTTACTTTCTCCTCGTTAGATAAAGAGGGAGAGCTGGTTAAATTTTTTAAATAGCCGCTTTTGGTAATAAAATGATAGAGAATCTCACCGGTGGGTGCTTTTGTTGAGAAGCGAATATAACTTTCTATATCTTTTAGCAACTTGTTAATGATAGCTTTACTTTCCGGACAAATTT
>JAUWJJ010000098.1 GCA_030607765.1 Candidatus Aerophobota bacterium | reverse complement strand
GTCTCCATGCCCCCCTCCTTTAGTAGCCTGATAGTAATCAGATTGAGAAGGAGCTATGTTCCCCAATCCTGGTCCTCCTCTCATTACATTCACAATCACTGCAGGGAGCTCGGCTCCAGCTAAATAGGAAATTCCTTCCTGCATTAAACTTATCCCGGGACCGGAAGAGGAAGTCATTGCTCGAGCCCCTGCTGCTGAGGCTCCATAAACCATATTTATGGCGGCTAACTCACTTTCTGCCTGAAGAAAAACCCCCCCAACTTCTCCAAGTCTTTTAGCCATGTAAGCAGGAATTTCAGATTGAGGAGTAATGGGATAACCAAAATAGTAACGACATCCTGCCCTTATAGCTCCTTCAGCTAAAGCCTCATTGCCTGACAGTAGTATCTTCACCTTACCATTCTTAAAATATCCCGATAGGTTACCAAAAACATTAGGGTAATTAAAATAATAAAACCTATGTAGTGAACCAATGCTTCTTTTTCTATCCGTACAGGTTTTCCCCTAATTCCCTCTATCAGTAAAAATACAAGTCTCCCTCCATCAAGAGCGGGAATGGGAAACAGGTTAAATAACCCCAAATTTACCCCCAGAAGAGCGGCTAAGGAGAGAAAGGGAACTATTCCCATTTTTACTGTCTGAGATACATACCCGACAATTCCTAAAGGACCGGCAAATTCAGCAGATATTTTTCCTGCAATCATATAAAAAAGAGAGCTCATAATTAACCATGTTACAAAAGCTACCCTCTCAATCCCTTTAAAAAAAGAGGTTAAAGGATTGTATCGGGTAAGAACGGTAGAGGGAGAAACCCCAATTAATTTTCTATTTAATTCGGGGTTAAATTCAGGCTTCACAGGAATAGTTAAAATATCTTTCCCTCTTTGAATCTTCAAGATCAAGGTCTCTTCTCTTTCTTTGTTAACAAATGTGGCCATTTGTTCCCATTCAGTTACTTTATTACCATCTATCTCAAGGATTTTATCCCCTATTTTAAGACCAACTGAGGCAGCAGGGGAACCGCTGATAATTTCCCCTACCACTGTAGTATTAAAATTATAAGTTTCAAAACCAATCATAAAAACAAGAGCGAACAGAACAGCGCTGGTTAAATAGTTCATTGCCGAACCAGATAAAATTACCCCAATTCTTTTCCATAAAGATTGAGAGGAAAAACCTCTCTCCACATAATTTTCTCCTGGTTCCATTCCTGCTATCTTTACATATCCTCCTAAGGGAAAAGCAGAAACTAAATATTCGGTATCCTTTATCTTTTTTCCCCATATTTTAGGCCCAAAACCAATGGAAAATTTTTCCACTTTCATCCCCGAGGCTTTGGCTGACAAGAAATGTCCCAGTTCATGGGGAAAAATTAGTATTAAAAAAATTACAACAACAAAAACAAGGGTGAGCATCATTTTTAGTCCGATAGTCTAATAGCTCATAGTCTGGTAGTCCATAGTCTAATAGTCAATCCTGAGTTTGGTTAGAGATTTTCTTGACATACAGGAATTTATAAATTACCAAGGGCGACTAAAATCGCCCTACCCATAGAAGGGACCTTATTTTATTGGGTAGGGAAGTATCTCGCCTCCCATTTTCTTGACTAATGACTATTAGACTTCTCGACTATAAAACTATCAGCCATTTAATGTAGTAGTAAAACAGGGGAACAGTGAATAGTAAGCTATCAAATCTATCCAGGATACCTCCGTGTCCTGGTAAAATTTCACTGAAGTCCTTTATCCCTAATCCTCTCTTTAGCATAGACTCAAAAAAGTCTCCCATTTGTCCTGCTCCCCCTACAAGAAACCCTAAAATAATGGTGTGGAAAAAAGGTAAAGGAAACCATAGCCTTGAAATTAGCATAGCTACTAAACTTAATAAAATAGCTCCTTCCAAGCCTTCCCTTGACTTATGAGCACTATAGATGGGCAAAAACTTGTGTTTCCCCCAAAATCTTCCCACAAAGTAAGCCCCTGTATCTCCCATCCAGGTAACAAAGAAAATAGTTATGGTTAACTTACCTCCTATGTGAGGAATCCCCCTTAAAATTACAATGTAGGAGAAAAGAAAACTCACATAAAGGATACCTCCCAGACAAAGAGAAATATCAAGAAGAGCTCCATGAACTTTTAACTTAAGAAACTGCCAGAAAAAAATTATAAAAACAGTTGCTGTTAGAACTGAAGGGATAATCTCTTCCCCTTTAAAGTAAACTGAAATAGGAATAAAAAGACCCAAAGCTACATATAAGAATAAACTCTTAAGTTTAAAATCGGGATGAATTTTTCGATAAAACTCAACTAATCCTATTGCTACTATAGCACAAATTAAGCTTAAAAATAATACTTTTCCCACCAAGATAAGAAATATAAAGACGGGAATAAAAATAGCAGAAATAATTACTCTTTTTAACAGCAAATCATTCTTCCCTTATCCTTCCAAATTTCCTCTCTCTCCCGGCATAATCTCTAAGAGCCTCAAGGAAATGTTCCTCATTAAAGCCGGGCCAACATATGGGAGTTATCCAGATCTCGGTATAGGCAATTTGCCAGAGAAGAAAATTACTTACTCTAAATTCTCCTCCGGTGCGAATAAGAAGATCGGGGTAGGGAAGGTCCGGAGTGTACAAGTATCTTTTAAAGAGTTCCTTATTTATATCCGAAAAGGAAATAGTTCCCTTTTTAACGGCGAAGGATATGGCCTTGACTGCATCTACAATTTCCTCTTGTCCTCCGTAACTTATAGCCAGATTAAGAATAAAATCTTGATTGTTCCGGGTATTAAAGGTTACTCTCTTAATTCTTTCCTTCAGAGAGGAGGGAAGATTATCTTTTCTTCCAATAATCCGAAGTTGAATTTTCTTCTTTTTCAAATCCTCCTCTTCCCTATCTAAATACTTTTCAAACCTTGACATTAAAAAATCTACCTCCTGGTGAGGTCTATTCCAGTTTTGGTTAGAAAAAGCATAAAGGGTGAGGATTCTTATTCCCCTTTTAGAACAGATATCCGTTATCTGTTTTATCTTATTCATTCCCACCCGATGTCCCTCTATCCTCGGCAAACCTTTAGCAGTTGCCCATTTACCATTTCCGTCCATAATAATGGCTACATGAAAGGGAAGTTTATCTTGATTCAACTTTAAAAACTCACTTTTCTACCAAGCTAAATAAAAAATTAGCCTGAGCAACTATTTTTTCATTAACAGTACCTACTGCTTCTACTTTTCCTGTTTTCTTTTTAAAAGTTAAAATTTTCACTTTTGTAATTAGTTGATCTCCAGGAACTACCGGACGTCTGAATCTTGCCTTATCTATCCCGGCAAAATAAGCTAATTTACCTTGATTTTCACTTTTATTTAAAAGATAAACTCCAGCTACCTGAGCCATAGCTTCAATAATTAAAGCAGCCGGAACCACAGGATGTCCCGGAAAATGCCCACTAAAGAAAGGTTCATTAACGGTAACATTTTTTACACCTATTATTTCATCCTTACTCAAACTTAAAATTTTATCTACCAGAAGAAAAGGATAACGATGAGGAAGAATCCTTTCAATATCTCTTATATTCAAACAAAAACCTTTATCTTCTTTCTTTTCTATTATCTCCTCTAACTTTTGAGCTAACTTAACGTGAAACAGGTGGCCGGCCTTTACAGCTATAACATGAGCTTTAATTGACCTTCCCAGAAGATAAAGATCACCAATTAAATCCATTATCTTGTGACGTACAGGTTCATTAGGAAACCTCAAACCTTCCTCATTAATAACTCCCTTATCATCTATTAGCACTGCATTTTTTAAGCTACCGCCTTGAACTAATTTCTTCTTCTTTAATTTCTCTACCTCCTTCACAAAACCAAAAGTTCGAGAAGGAGCAATCTCCCTAATAAAGTTTTCCTCATTAATCACAAATTCTGCAAATTGAGATTTAAGTGGGCTTTTAGGGAAATCAACAGTATAGGTAACCTTAAATTCCTCATCCGGTAAAACTATCAACCTTTTCCCACCCTCCTCTATCCAGAAAGGTCTTTCCACTTTAAAAAATTGGCGGGGAGCGGATTGCTCAACTATCCCGGCTTTCTGAATTAGCTTCACCCAGGGAAGAGCACTTCCATCTCCAGCAGGAAATTCTTCTCCATCCATTTCTATAATTACATTATCTATTCTTAAACCTGATAAAGTTGCTAAAATATGTTCCACTGTAGCAATTCTTACTCCTCCTTCTCCGATGCTGGTTCCTCTCTCATTACTGACTACCTTGGCTGCCTTAATCTTGATGCAAGGAAAAGAAGGTAAATCTGTTCTGACAAAAACTATCCCATGATTAACTGGGACTGACTTTAGTGTTACTGTTACCTGCCTGCCCGTATGCAAACCCACCCCTTTGTAGGAAACTTTATCCTTAATACTTCTTTGCATCTGCATTATTTATACCTCGATCCTTATCTTTAATTAATCTCTCTAATCTCTCAATGCGTTTTAAAATTTCAGGCAAACGAGAAGTAATAGCTTTTATCCTCTTTTGTCTGGAATGATCCCTGGCTGGGAATCCGGAAACAAAAAGGTTAGCTGGAATATCCTTGGTTACTCCAGCCTTAGCTGCCACTATAGCACCTGGCCCAATATTTACATGATCGGTCACTCCAGCTTGACCGGCTAAGATAGCTCCATCACCAATACTTGAGCTACCCGAAACTCCTACCAGAGCCACCATAATTACATTTTCTCCCACTTTTACATTGTGAGCAATATGAACTAAATTGTCAATTTTAGTTCCCCTACCTATTCTTGTTTCTCCAATTGTAGCTCTATCAATAGCTACATTAGCTCCAATTTCAACTTCATCCTCAACTACTACCCTTCCCACCTGAGGTATTTTATAATAGGAACCATCCTCTTTTTTTACAAAGCCAAATCCATCTGACCCAATTACTACTCCAGAGTGAATGGTTACTCTTTCCCCTATAGAGGTCCCTTCAAGAACAGTAACCCGGGGGTAAAGAAAACTTTCTTTCCCTATTCTCACTTCCTGGCCCAGATAAACAAAAGAAGAAAGGTAAACATCATTCTCTAAAACTGCCCCATCTTCTACCACAGAATAAGGGCCAATAGTAACTTCCCCCCCTATCTTAACGTCCCTGCCAATGATAGCTGTAGGATGGATACCAGTAAACCGAAGTTTGGGAGGAGTAAAAAACTCCAACAATTGAGCAAAAGCTAAACGAGGATTCTTTGCCCGAATTATAGGTTTGTTAAATTCCTCGATTTTTAGGGGAACAATTACTGCTGAGGCTTTGCTCTGTTCTGCTTTTTTTAAAAACTTCTCAGAAATAGCAAAAGT
>JAUWJJ010000126.1 GCA_030607765.1 Candidatus Aerophobota bacterium | reverse complement strand
TCAAAGGAGGATGTTAAACAATTAATTCTTTTGGAAGCTTTCAGGGAAAATGAATTAAATTAACAATATAAAAAGGATATCTTTAAAGATGAGCCAAATTTTCCTACCTTTATAGATGGTTATAATGCAATGTTATTAGTTTCTGCAGCGTTGAAAAGCAACAGGGAGCAAAGATGGGTAGAAATTAAGGGAATTAGTTTGCAGAATTAAAGGTTTTTACTTGCAACTTATTTGTAGAGTTTTTATTATAGAGGTAAAAAATTGTAATAGTTTAGTTTTGCTAAAGAGTTTTGGGTATCCCACGGAAAACGACCTCACAAAACTTTTATACTAATTCTTACTTTAGTGAAGCTCAGGTCTTGCGCTTTTTGGCTGTGCAAACTTTATGAGAAAACCTCACTCTACTGCTCATCAAAAAAAGGTTTCCTTAGGGATACCCAAAACTCTATAAACCTTGCTTTTTAGGAAAACTTACCTGTTACGATAAAATGAGATAAAGTAATGAAGGATACTTTACTTTGGAAGTAAACCAAAGCCGGCTTGTTGGAAGTGGTGGTCAAAAGCAAAGGCATAGGTTATTCCTTTCTCTTTCATAACTACAAAGCTTGTACAATCCACATAGCTGAAAGATTTGTCATGATACTTGCAAAATATTTTCCAAGCAGCTTGTTCTTTTTCCTCAGGATAGTGAATAGTAGTAATTATATTGCTATTTTGTATTTTATTTCCAAAATCTACGGCTTTGCTATGCCCCAATCTCATTCTTAAAAGAGTGTAAGTTTCTGACAAAATATAATTAGTTGTGATTAACTGGTAGCTGCCATCAGCAATTATATTCTGGAAAGCCACTGCCTCAAAGTGATGCTGATCACTGATATCCTCCAAGGCATAAAATGCACCTGTATCAATGAAGAGAATCATTTTTACTCAATTTGTCCGTATAGATATTTGTCGTGATTCTGGGATACATCTGAGAGGCCACTCTTTCCAGAGCTGCCAATTTTGAAAAAAGGATCATGGGTATACTTTATCCTTTGTTTGATATATTCATTTATCGCCTCTATGATTCCTTCTTGCAATTTTTTTCTCTTTCGGTTTAGAATTTGGTTAAATGCTTTGACTACTTCATCAGGGATTTCGATGGTAATTCTTTGTGACATCCTATTCACCTCCTAAGATAGAAAATAGCACATCTTTACGAATTGTCAACTATAAAATTTTCCGTGGAGCTATTAAATGTGCAATACATAGAGTTTTATACGGGAGATAATATGCTAAAGTCAAAGATAGGTTTTTTTATGCTTTGTCACCCTTATGAGGAGGGAAGGAAAGAGGCTCCCCAGATTTTCCAGAGAGCTCTTCTTAAGCTAAAGAAACTTAATTTAGATGTTGTTGCTAATGAAGAAGCAGGAAAAATTTGGGAAAAGATCAAAAAAAAGTTGGTAAAGTTAATGTGGATGGTAAAGAAGGATTAAACTCAGTAAAAACGTATTTGGTTTTTAAAAAATGGATAAAGGGGAAAAACCTTTCAGGTTTAGCTGTAGAGTGTTATCCTGATTTTATGGGAAAGGTTTGCTTAGCTTATTCCCTTCTTTCTGAGGAAGGAATATCGGGAAGCTGTGAGGGAGATGTAAATTCCCTGGTAGCTATGCTAATGCTTTATTTCTTAACAGGCAGTCCCGTCCACAATACCGATCTTTTAATTCCTTACAAGGAGGATAACTCAATTTTATTTTCTCATTGTGGCTCAGGAGGATTTTCCTTGGCCGAGGACAAAGAAAACATAAGTTTATCCCCGGTTAGGCTGGCCAATAAAGGAGTATGCGTTCTTTTCCCTGGAAAGCCGGGAAAGGTAACTCTGGTTAATTTGGTAGGAAGAAAAGATACCTATAGGATGTGCATAGTAAAAGGTGAAGCAGTAAAGACAGAAATGGTTTTTGCGGGAAATCCTGTTAGAGTAAAGCTTCCTATCCCAGTGAATAAGTTCTTAGATATAGTAGCTGAAAATGGCTTTGGCCATCACTGGATGATAGGTTATGGTGATGTTAAAGAGGAACTGGAGGATTTCTGCAAATTAGTGGGATTACACTATATAAGCGTATAGATTATTTAGGTGAGGAAAATTATGAGATCACGTGAGAGGTTGTTATCTGTTATCAAAGGTGAGAGACCAGATCATATACCACTTTACTGCTGGGTTTTTGGTTTTACTGCTCCCAAGCATTTGAGGTGGAGCGAGAAGGGTCACGAGGTTACTCATTGGTACACAATGCGTTTGGAGCATATTCATACATTACCAGAATCCTGGGATATAAAACAAGACTTCAAACGCGTTGACCGCTGGCTCTCTTTAGGACTTGATGATGTCCTTGATGTTTCAGTTCCTTGGAGGGTTCATCCTGATGTTCAGGTAAGAGATTGGCGCGAGCCCCCATCAGATAAGCAATCTTATCCTCTTGTGTGTCGGCAATATGATACACCAGCTGGTAAACTGAGACATATAGTTCGACAAACAAAAGAGAACCAGGGACCGGGATGGGTAATTCAGCCTAAGAAGGTTCCTTTATTTGAGGACTTTAATATACCCCGAGCTGTAAGACATGCTGTCACGGATTCTGAAGATCTCCCAAAACTTTCCTATCTTCTTCAAAACCCAACATCAGAGCAGTTAGCAGAGTATAAGGAAAGAATGGTTCAGGTAAAGAAATTTGCCGCTAAACAAGGAGTTCTGGTTCAGGGATGGAGTGCCTTTGGTATGGATGGCATTGTGTGGTTAAGTGGGGTAGAAGGAGCAGTTATCACAGCTTTAGATAATCCTACTTTTTTTCAGGAGTTTGTAGATGTAATGTTTAAGTTTGATAAACACCGAACTGAGATTATGCTAGATGTTGGCGGTGTAGATATGGTAGTGCAGCGAGGGTGGTATAGTTCTACAGATTTTTGGTCACCACAGTTATTTCGTCGTTTCGTGTTACCGCATTTAAAGGAGCTTGTTGCTATGGTGCATCAAGCAGGTGCATATTTTGTCTATACTATGACAACAGGACTTATGCCAATGATTGATATGCTTAAGGAAGCTAATATTGATCTTTTATATTTTGTTGATCCAGTGCAGGATAGTGTAGATTTGAATTTGTTGAAAAGACAACTTGGTGGAAAATTTGCTCTTGCTGGAGGAGTAAACAGTGGCATTACTTTAAAGAGAGGATTGCCTGAGGAGATTCGCAAAGCAGTTCATACTGCAGTAGAGGTTCTGGGACCCGGTAGTTTTATACTCTCACCAGTGGATGCTCTTTTTCCTGATGCACCCTGGGGAAGCATAAAAACAATGATTGAAGCCTGGCGTGAGGTATGTTAGGTAAAAATCAAAAGAGTTTAAAAAGGGATAAACTATTGCGGGAGGAAAAAATAGTAGCCTAAATTTTTTTAGCTGAGAAACTTATTTTGGAATGCAAAATAAGACTTGACAAAAATAAAAAAGATAATAATATTTAAAATAGTTGTTGAGTTAAAGAATTTAAAAATTTTTAAGTAAATTAAGAAGTTAATAACTTTTTTTGTATTTCAAAAAAACTTAAAATGAGCAAAGTTTTTTCAGGGTTATTAAATAAATCTATTAATGAAATTACTGTATTAAATGCTATAAGAAAATTTGGACCTATTTCAAGAACAGAGATGACCAAAATTACTGGATTAAGTGGAGCTACAGTGACTAAATTTGTTAACAATTTACTTAAAACTGGTCTAATAAGGGAAGATGGATGGGAATCCTCTCAGGGGGGAAGAAAACCTGTACTGTTAAGAATATCCCCTGATGCAGGCTTTATTGTAGGAGTAGATGTAGGAGGAGAGAATTTAAGGACAGTTGTGATAGATTTAGAGACAAATGTAATTACTAAAGTGACAAAAAAAACCAGGGCAGAGGAAGGAAAAGAAAAAATCTTTAAAAGAATAGTTCAAACTATTCATCAAGTAATAGATAGATCAGGTATCCCATCAGAGAAAATTAAAGGGATAGGCATAGGTATTTCCGGACTAATAGATTATAAAAATGGGATCTCTCTTTTTTGTCCCAATTTACCAGGGTGGGAAAATGTCCCGGTGAGGTCTTTAATAGAGAAAGAATTTGGTCTTCCTGTTCGAGTTGATGATAGTTCCAGAGCTATGGCTTTGGCTGAGAACTGGTGTGGAATAGCTCAAGGGACAAAGAATTTTATTTTTGTAAATGTAGGAATAGGGAGTGGTTGTGGTATTTTCACTAACGGGCAAATATATAGAGGAACAGGAGGTATAGCTGGTGAGTTTGGACACATAACTATAGATGAAAGAGGTCCTCGATGTAACTGTGGAAATAACGGCTGTCTGGAAACCTTAGCTTCCGGTCCAGCAATTGCCAGGAGAGCAAGAAAAACTATAGAGGAGGGAGTCGTATCTCTAATTGAAAAGTTAACCGGGGGTGATCTTGATAGGATTACTCCTGAGATTATTGTAGAGGCGGCAAGAAAAGGAGACAAATTAGCATTTAATATTATAGAAAAAACAGGGAAGTATTTAGGAATAGGTATTGCCGATATGATTAATATTTTTAACCCTGAGCTGGTAGTAATTGGTGCTGGAGTCTCTCAAGCAGGAGATCTTTTACTCGATCCAGTGAAACGAACAGTTAAAGCAAGGGCTCTACAGCAATCCTTTAGTATGGTGGATATTAAGCTTTCCCAGATGGGAGTTATCGGAGGAGCCATAGGAGCAGCAATTCTTGTGTTAAAAAATATATTTTCGCTGGCAATAATAGAAGATTAAATCCTGTTCT
>JAUWJJ010000235.1 GCA_030607765.1 Candidatus Aerophobota bacterium | reverse complement strand
AATTATTGACCTGGAAAAAGACGAAATGACACCTCTGGTAAAAAAATACTATCCAAATTAGAAATGATGGGAGGCTCCTCGCTTGTCATTGCCGTAGCTTGCCGATTTATCGGCGCATTAAACCCGCCCAATAAATTGGGCAGCTGTAATCTTTGAGAGATTGCCACGCCATGCTCTCGACAGGCTCGCAATGACATAAAGGAAAAGTTTTAGAAAAGCTAAACTATCACTTTTTACTCATCACTTCTTCATAAGGGGCCCTGATAGTATTGAAGTTAACCTGGCTGGGACAGGCGAGTTTTAAAATTGAGTGGAAAATTTAGCAAGTAAGCAGTATTAAGATGTTTCATTGCTATACTCAAGGTAATACAACCTGTTTCTTACATAATTTATCTGAATTTTCATAAGAAGCTTCCTTCCAGTAGAAATTTACCTATTGCTGGGGTAAAAATCCAAAAAAGCCCTTCTTGAAAAACTACTCTAAAAGATTAAAAAAAAGATTCAATAAGCCTTCCTTAAAATTTTCATTTCCCTCCAATTTGCCTCATTTTAGCCAAATTAAGCTCATTCATAGACACTGCTTAAAACCAAAATTCTGATTAAAAAATGCTTTACAGATAAAATAATGAGATTAACTAAAAGATTTGCAAAAAAGTAAAGAGTTAAGATACAGGAAGACTTCCTTGGCAATTGATATTCTTTCCTGGATGATAAGGGTGAAAATTTTACTTTTTCTTGCTTAATAACGCTACATAGATGACTTAATGCGGAGGATTGACAAAATACCAAAAATACAATATATACTGTATCCGGTATGCATTAGGTTCGGAGATAACCACAGAAGTTAAATACAACAGCTTGGAGGAGCTGGTTTATAATAGGCTTAAAAATGATATTGAACAGGCAGTTGAAGCCGGGAGAGCAAATAATACAGGAGCAATTAGCAAAAAAATGGGGGTTAGCCTGTAGAAAACTTCTAACGCTCTCATTTCCAGATATTTTCCTCCAGGTGAGCGAGGAAGAACCATTGGTTTTCACGAATCCGGTGCCAACATAGGTTTTGTCCTCGCATTTATCCTGGTAGGATTACTGGGAGAGAGATTAGGTTGGCCTCCTATATTCCTGATAACCGGCTTTACTGGATTGTTGTATTGCCTAATCTACTGGTGCGTGGTTCAAGAAATGATACTGAACTATAAAGTAAGAACCCGGGCAAAGACGGGCAAGGAGATAGTACCTTAGATGTCTATAATGCCTGAATATTAAAATTGAAGAATTTCAAAAAAAGGAGACTATCCATGTTTTTTAAGAAAGAGATTAAAGTGCAAGAACTTATGCGCCAGCATGTGGAGACTGTGAGCCAGGCAGTAAATAGTTGGGAGGAAACCTTCCTCTTTTATTTTAAAGGGGACGAGAAGAACTTTGAAGATAGAGTATTTTCTACTATCCAACTGGAGACCAGAGCAGATGAGGTAAGAAAAGAGGCGCAACTGATACTGTATAAAGGAGCTTATTTGCCTATATTCCGAGAAGACCTCTTAGACTTGCTGGAACTTGTAGATAATATTGCCGATCATGCAGAAAGAGGGGTTGATTTTCTCCACATAGAGTATCCAGAAATTCCCTCTTCCTGGCATGAAGAGTTCAAAATAACCATAGAAAAAAGTCATCGGGCATTTAATTTTTTCAAAGAATCCTTTGAAATGCTCCATAAGGGGTCCTCGAATATGCTCTCTTACACTCATAAGGTGCAAGAAACCGAAAAAGAGGTAGATAAACTTCAAGATGAGTTGATGAGAAAGATTTTTCAATCCCAATTGGGTCTTGCCCATAAGTTACAGTTACGCGATCTTGTTCTGACCATAGGTTTCATCTCTGACTCCTCTGAGAATGCTTCGGATAAGGTGAGTCTAATGGCTATAAAAGGAAAAATCTGATGGTCTTTTTATTAGCCGCTGTATACCTGGGCTGGACATTAGGAGCAAATAATACTGCTAACGTCTTTGGCACCGGTGTTACCAGTGAGTTAATAAATTATAGATTGGCTACTATTCTGACAGCCGCCTTTGTTATCCTGGGTGCAGTAATAGAGGGACCTAAAGTAATGAATACAGTAGGACAGTTTACCAATTTGACTCCTTCTATAGCCTTTGTGGCTGTTTTATCTGCCGCCATAACAGTTACCATAATGACCTATTTAAAACTGCCTATTTCCACTTCTCAAGCTATTATGGGAGCTATAGTGGGTATTGCTATATCCAGAGGTGGATGGATGGTTGTGCCTTATGATAAGTTAACAAAGATAATCTTGTGTTGGCTTTTTACCCCTATAGGAGCAATGATTATATCAATCGCTCTATTTGTTGTTTTAGCCCCGATTATAAACAAAGTTAGGTCTTTCACAACCTTTGCTATCATCACGAAAATAGGAATAGTAGTTGCAGGGTGCTATGGAGCTTATACTTTAGGAGCAAATAATGTAGCTAATGTTACTGGAGCTT
>JAUWJJ010000059.1 GCA_030607765.1 Candidatus Aerophobota bacterium | reverse complement strand
CTTATGGATGTATTGGAGTAAAAGTGTGGATATACAAAGGAGAAATTTTACCTGCTATTTCCAAGGAGGAATCTAAGGATGTCGTTACAACCGAAAAGGGTAAAGTATAGAAAAATTCAAAGAGGTAGAAGAAAGGGAATCTCCTCAAGAGGGACCAAGCTTAGCTTTGGTGAGTACGGTTTAATTACTACCGAAGCTGCCTGGATTACATCTAGACAAATTGAAGCTGTCCGGGTAACTATAATTAGAAACTTGAGACATGAAGGACGGCTATGGATTAGAATTTTTCCTCATAAGTCAGTAACTAAGAAGCCTTTAGAAACTCGAATGGGTAAAGGTAAAGGAGAGCCTGCGGGTTGGGTAGCTATGGTTCAACGAGGGAGAATTTTATTTGAAGTAGGAGGGGTGGAAGAAAGTAGGGCTGAAAGAGCTTTTACTTTAGCTTCGCACAAATTGCCCATCAAGACCAAATTTGTTTCTGCTAATGGGATAGTGTAATGAAAATTACTGAATTAAGAAATATGGATAAAGAGGAGCTTTTCTCTTCTCTTACTCGATTGAGGAAGGAACTATTTAGTTTGAAAATTGAAATTGTTCAGGGACGTGCAAAAACATTCTCTCAGGCCAAACAGATAAGAAGAAATATAGCTCAAATAATGACTTTACTTAGAGAGAAAAAGTATACTATTTAGCCACCAAGACACGAAGACACCAAGATAAATGCGTGAATGTGTAAAAAAGGCAAAAGGCAAAAGGCAAAAGGCAAAGGGCAAAGGGCAAAGGGTTAAAGGTTCAAAATTCGACGTTCAAGGTTTTACGTTGGAAACTTATCAACGAGACAAACGAAATGAACGAGATTATAAATTTAATTCATATCACTGATCTTTGTGCCTTGGTGACTTAGTGGCTAAACTGTTACAGTTAGATTTTATAAAGATTAGGAGTAGGAATTGAAAAAGATAATTAAAGAAAAAGTAGGAGAGGTAATGAGTAATAAGATGGATAAAACAGTAGTAGTTTTACTTCGGCGAGAATTTGCCCATCCCCTCTATGAAAAGAAAGTACGAAGAAGAAAGAAAGTTAAGGCTCATGATGACGCCAATAAATGTCAGATAGGTGATAAGGTAAGAATCATTGGGACCAGGCCTTTAAGCAAGGATAAACATTGGCGGGTACTTCAAGTTTTAAAGAAAGAGAAAAAGTGAAATGATTCAACTACGAACTCAGTTAACGATAGCTGACAACACGGGAGCTAAAAGAATAATGTGTATTGGGATTCCTGGAGGAAGCTCTCGTCGTTACGCCAGGATTGGAGATACAATAGTTGGTTCGGTTAAGAAGACCATTCCTAATAGTGATATGACTAAGGGACAGGTAGTTAAAGCAGTAGTTGTTCGTACGAAGAAGGAACTGAGAAGAAAAGATGGAACCTATATTAGATTTGATGATAATGCCGGGGTTTTAATTGATGATGCAGGAAATCCAAGGGGTACACGGATTTTTGGTCCTGTCCCTCGTGAATTAAGAAAAAATTTTATGAAGATAATTTCCCTGGCTTCTGAAGTATTATAGAGGTCAATAAAACGGCAAAGGGATAAAGGTAAAAGGGTAAATGCGTAGATGTGTTAATGCGTTAACGAAAAGAACGAGATGAACGAAACAAATGAGATAGACGAAACGGACGAAATAGACCGGACAGACGAGAATGTATCACTCCTTCATACCTTGGTGGCTTAGTGGCTGAATTGTTACAAAATAATTTTCTTTTAGGAAAATATAAATGTCAAGAATTAAGGTAGGAGATGAAGTGGTGGTTCTTTCCGGCAAAGATAAGGGAAGAAAAAGTCGGGTGATTGAACATATCCCTCAGAAAGATAAAATAGTGGTAGAGGGGATAAGTATTGTCAAAAGACATATCAGAGCAACCAAGAGGGGTCAGGAAAGTGGAATAGTAGAGAGAGAAGCTTCCATTCCTCCCTGTAAAGTTATGTTAATATGTCCTAGATGTGGGAAAAGAACCCGGATAGGAGTTAAAATGATCAAGACAGGCGAGGAAAGAGAAAAACTAAGAATTTGCAAAAAATGTGGTGAAGTAATTGATTAAGAAGCTCAAGGAAATTATTCAATGGCCAGATTAAAGGAAATTTATAAAAAGGAAGTAATCCCTCAGATGGTGAAGAAGTTTGGTTTTAAGAGTCCAATGAGAACTCCCAGAGTAAAAAAGGTTTGTGTAAATGCAGGAATAGGGGAAGCAAAGAGCGATTCCAAATTTTTAGATTTAGCTAAAAAGAATCTGGCTTTAATTACTGGACAGCAGCCAATAGTTACCAAAGCTAAAAAATCTATAGCTGGTTTTCATCTGAGGAAAGGGATGCTTATAGGATGCAAGGTTACTCTTAGAGGAGAGAGAATGTACGAGTTTTTAGAGAAATTATTTAACTTAGCTATGCCTCGGATTAGAGATTTTCATGGGATACCTTTAAGTTTGTTTGATGGCCAAGGTAATTTTACCCTGGGAGTTAATGATCAATTGATCTTTCCCGAGGTGGGCTATGAGGATGCCAGAAAATTGCCCGGTCTATCGGTTACTATTGTAACTACTGCTGAGACCGATGAGGAAGCTGAGGAACTATTGAGACTTTTGGGGATGCCTTTTCAAAAAAGAGATTGACTTTTAGGAGATGTGAAAAGTAATGGCAAAAACAGCTTTAATAGAAAAAGCGAAAAGAAAGCCAAAATTTAAAGTTCGTGGGTATAGCAGGTGTCGGATTTGTGGTCGTTCCAGGGCGTATTTGCGAAGATTCGGCCTTTGTCGAATCTGCTTTCGTAAGCTTGCTCATAAAGGACATTTACCAGGAATAAAAAAGTCAAGTTGATAAATACAAGTAATAAGTGATAGGTAATATATAAGGAATGAACGGCAAAGAGGTTTTTTACATGTTACTTATTACCCATTACTTATTACTGTTCATAATGAGGAAAGAGGAAAATATGTATACAGATTCCATTGCTGATCTTTTAACCAGAATTAGAAATGCTAATATCCTTTCCCGACCAAGTGTTGAGGTATTAACTTCTAAGTTTAAGGAAGATATAGTGAGTGTTTTAAAAGAGGAAGGGTATATAAAAGGATATAAGGTTAAACTTAGGAAAAGTAGAAGAGTTCTGGAAATATTTTTGAAGTATTCTGAAGATGGTGAGAAGGTAATTATTCACTTGGAGAAAGTTAGTAAACCTGGTAGACGCAGGTATGTGGGGAAGAATGAAATTCCTCGGATTTTAAATAGATTGGGAATTTGCATTCTCTCTACCTCTCGAGGAGTTCTTTCGGGAGAAAAAGCAAAAAAGCTTGGTGTAGGAGGAGAAATCCTCTGCTATGTATGGTAGTAAGACGGTGATGGGTAACAAGTAAAAACCTTATTACTTATTATGGTTTATTAAGAGAGGAGATTCTAATGTCCAGGGTGGGGAAAAAGCCCATTTTAATTCCCGAAAAAGTAAAAGTTTTAGTGAAAAAAGAAAGAGTTGAAGTAGAAGGTCCCAAGGGTAAATTAGTTAGAGAAATTCCCTTTGGTTGTCGGGTGACCGTTGATAATAATCAGGTTATAGTTGAAAGATTAAGGGATGATAGGCAAGCAAGAGCTTTACATGGAACCATTAGAACCCTTCTCTTTAATATGGTAAAAGGGGTTCTGGAGGGATTTGAAAAGTATTTAGAAATTGTAGGTATGGGTTATCGAGCTAAATTTGAAGGGAAAACTCTTTCCTTAAGTTTGGGATTTTCCCATCTGGTGAGTTATACCCCTCTTGAGGGGGTAAACATAGAACTGGTGAATCCTACAACTATTAGAGTTTACGGATGTGATAAGCAGAAAGTAGGGGAAGTTGCAGCGCAAATTCGGAAAATTAAAAAGCCCGAGCCTTACAAGGGAAAAGGAATCAGGTATAGGGGAGAGATAATAAAACGAAAAGTAGGAAAAGCTGCTCTGGGAGGTAAAGAATAAGATAAGAAAAATGGACAAAAAGAATACAAAATTAATACTTAGAAATAAAAGGAAAAGAAGAATAAGGAAGAAAGTATTTGGAAGTGAGAAAAGACCGAGGCTTTGTGTGTATAAGAGTAACCGATATATTTACGCTCAGTTAATAGATGATGAAAAAGGCGCAACTTTGCTGTTTTGCTCTTCTTTAAAGTATGGAGAAAAGGGGGGAAATTGTAAAAGTGTAAAGATAGCTAAAAAATTAGGGAAAGAGATGGGAAGATGGGCGATAGAGAAGGGAATAAAACAGTTAATTTTTGACAGAAGTGGCTATCCTTATCATGGGAGGATAGAGGCTTTAGCAGATGCTGTAAGAGAGCAAGGAATAAAGTTTTAGGTAGGGAGCTAAAATGGAGAAAAAGGGAGTAAGGAAATCAACTAAATCTCCAAGGGAGATTAGTGAGTTTGAAGAAAGGTTAATAAGAGTAAGAAGAGTTTTTACAGTTGTAAAAGGAGGTCGTAGTATCGGCTTTAACGCCTTGATAGTATTGGGGAATAGAAAGGGACGGGTAGGATTAGGTCTGGGCAAAGCCAAAGAACTTCTCTTAGCCATAGGGAAGGGTCGCCGGAAAGCAGAGAAAGATTTAATTTCTGTTTTTCTTTACAATAGTACTATTCCTCATCAGATTATAGGTGAGTACAAAGCCTCACGAGTTCTTCTTAAGCCAGCTTCTCCAGGTACAGGAGTAGTAGCTGGTGAGGCGGTGAGAGCTATAGTGGAATTGGCTGGAGTAGAGGATATTTTAACTAAATCTTTGGGGAGTAACAATCCTCTTAATTTAGCTAAAGCTACCTTAGAGGGATTAAAACGGCTAAGAGATCACAAGAGGATTTTTCAATTAAGGGGAAAAGGAGATAAAATTGCATCCGAACGTCTTTAAAATTCCTCCAGGAGCTACTCACAAGAAAAAAAGAGTAGGAAGAGGACCAAGTTCCGGACATGGCAAAACCTGCGGGAGAGGACATACAGGACAGAAATCTCGAACCAGTATTCCTTCCTGGTTTGAGGGAGGACAGATGCCTCTTACTCGGAGAGTTCCCAAAAGAGGTTTTACCCCCTTTCGTAAACAGGAAATCCTGATAGTAAATGTGAAAGACTTGAGTATATTTAATCCTAACACTGAGGTAACTCCGGAAATTCTCAGAGAAGCCAAGCTGGTGAGGAAGAAGGGTAAGATTAAGGTTTTGGGTGAGGGAAAGATAAATTTTCCTTTAACTGTAAAAGTTCACTTTTTTTCCAAGGAAGCTGGGAGAAAGATAAAAGAAGCCGGAGGAGTTGTAGAGGTAATAAGTGTTAGATAAATTACAAAATATATTTAAGATACCCGAGCTCAGAAGAAGAATTTTATTTACTCTGGGTATGTTTATTGTATTCAGATTGGGTTCTTTCATTCCTATTCCCGGTGTGGATGTAGGGGCTATTGCCAGGAGCACTATCTTTCAAACAGGTGCTTTTGGACTAATGAATGTCTTTGCTGGAGGAGCTCTGGGTCGTATGTCCGTTTTTTCCTTAGGAGTAATGCCCTATATTAGTGCTTCCATTATTCTGCAGCTTTTGACAGTAGCCATTCCTCAACTTGAGGAATTATCTAAGCAGGGAGAAGAGGGAAGGAGAAAAATTACTCAATATGCTCGGTTTTTCTGTCTTCCCATCGCTGGTATCCAGGGAATTGGTTTATGTTATTGGATTCAGAGTGTTAATAATGGTGCTTTTGTAACTATTCAAGGTTTTAGCTTTCTTTTTCCTGCCATTTTAACTTTGGTTACTGGAACTATGATTATAATGTGGTTAGGTGAGAAAATTACCGAAAGGGGAATCGGTAATGGTATCTCTTTAATTATTTTTGCCGGAATTGTAGCTCAAGTCCGTCCATCTATGGGAAACATTCTTAGACTTACTCAGACTGGTCAGCTTGTCCCATTTGTATTATTTCTCTTTGCCATAATTTCCATTTTAATTACTGCATCAGTAGTAATTATTTATCAGGCAGAGAGAAGAATACCTATTCGCTACGCTCGAAGAATTGTTGGGAGAAAATCTTACGGAGGACAAACTACCTATCTTCCCATAAGAATAGGAGGGGTGGGGGTAATAGCTATTATTTTTGCTGTTTCTGTTCTCTTGCTTCCCTCTACTGTAGCCAGATTTATTAATCATCCCATTGCTCAAACAGTTGCCGAGTGGTTTTCACCTGGGTCTGGTCTCTACTATGCTCTTTATGCCTTAGCAGTTATTTTCTTTACTTTTTTCTATACAGCTGTAGTTTTTAATCCTGTAGAGGTATCTAATAATATGCGTCGTTACGGAGGTTTTATTCCTGGTTTGCGTCCAGGGCGCCCCACAGCAGAATATATCACTGCTATTTTAACCCGGGTTACCTTTGTGGGAGCATTGTTCTTTGCCTTTATTGCTATTATTCCTATGCTACTTAATCAGGAATTAATGTATAATAGCTTCCCTTTTGGGGGAACCTCTATTCTTATAGCTGTAGGAGTGGCTTTAGACACTGCTCAACAGTTAGAATCGCATCTGTTAATGCGTCATTATAAAGGTTTTATAAAGGGAAAAGTAAGATGAAAATAGTGATGTTAGGACCTCCTGGAGCTGGAAAGGGAACGCAGGCTCAGAAGTTATCGAAAAAACTTGGCTTAGTTCATTTATCTATGGGAGATCTTTTAAGAAAAGCTGTCAGTGAGGGTAATTCTCTAGGACAAAGAGCAAAGTCCTTTATGGATAAAGGAAAGTTAGTACCAGATTCTATTATTCTGGAGATATTAGGAAGGGAAATGGATGAGAAAAAAGATAGTTT
>JAUWJJ010000234.1 GCA_030607765.1 Candidatus Aerophobota bacterium | reverse complement strand
TGAATTAAATTACAGTTTATCTCAGATAATTATTTCCTGTGGAGCAAAACAGTGCCTGTATAATACAATTCAGGTTATATGTGAGAGGGGTGATGAGGTTATCCTGCCATCCCCTTACTGGGTTAGTTATCCCGAGCAGGTAAAACTGTCCGGGGCAATACCAAAGATAGTTGAAACCAGAGGGGAGGATGGGTTTAAAATTAATCCCCAAACCCTTTCAAACCAGATTACTTCCAAAACTAAACTATTAATTTTAAATAGTCCCAATAATCCCACGGGAGCTGTTTACTCTAAGAATGAGCTAAAAGCTATAGCTGAGATTGCCATAAAAAACAAAATTTACATTATCTCTGATGAGATTTACGAAAAGATAATCTATGAAGCTAAACATACAAGTATTGCCTCTTTAAATCAAAAAATTAAGGATTTAACCATAGTGATAAATGGGGTATCCAAAACTTACTCTATGACTGGATGGAGAATAGGCTATGCTGCCGGGAGAGAAGAAATCATAAAAGCTATGTCTAACTTGCAGAGTCATTCTACTTCTAATCCCACTTCTTTTGCTCAAAAAGGAGCACTGGAAGCTATTTCTGGACCTCAGGATTCAGTAATTGAAATGAGGTCTGAGTTTAAAAAAAGAAGAGATTGTATGCTAAAAAAGTTAAGCCAAATTCCTGGGGTATCTTGCACAAAACCTCAGGGAGCATTTTATTTATTCCCTAACATATCAAAACTCTTAGGCAGGTCTTTTAATGGGGGAAAAATAAAAAGTTCTTTAGACCTAACAGATTTTTTGTTGAGGGAGGCAAGGGTAGCTGTAGTGCCTGGATCTGCCTTTGGGGCAGAAAGCTATATTCGGCTATCCTATGCCACATCTATGAATAACATTATTAGGGGTCTTGACCGATTGAAAAAGGCGATAAGCAAACTCTTCTAATAAAGAGGATTTCGAACACAGTTCAGCCACTAAGTCACCAAGGTACAAAGGAGTGATATGAATTTATAATCTCGTTAATCTGTTAATGTGTAGAAGCGTAGATGTGTTTTACTTATCAACCCATTCACATATGAACGCATTCACGCATTTATCTTGGTGTCTTCGTGTCTTGGTGGCTAAATAAAGAGGATTTTAAGTGAAAGAGAAGGTTTTATTAACCACAGAACTTGGCGATATTAAATTATTCAAAAGAGGAAAAGTTCGCGACCTTTACGATCTTGAAGATAAGCTTTTAATAGTAGCTACCGATAGAATTTCTGCCTTTGATGTTGTCCTTCCCAATGGAATTCCCTGTAAGGGAAAGGTTTTAACTGCTCTTTCAGAGTTCTGGTTTAATTTTACCAGAGATATTGTCCCCAATCACCTGATTAGCACTAAAATAGAGGTTTTTCCAGCAAAGTTAAGGAGGTATGGAACCATCTTAAAAAAAAGGGCAATGCTGGTAAAAAAGACAAGGACTATAGGGGTGGAGTGTGTGGTCAGGGGATATTTAGCTGGATCAGGTTGGAAGGAGTACAAAAAGAAAGGCTCTATATGCGGGGTTGAGCTGTCTCCGGGACTTAGAGAATCGGAGAGACTCCCTCAACCAATTTTTTCTCCGGCTACTAAAGCTACCTCAGGACACGATGTAAATATAACTCAAAGCCAATTGCAAGAACTGGTAGGAAAACAAGTATCCGAAGAGCTAAAAACAGAGAGTATCACTTTATACAAGATTGCCAGAGAATACGCAGAATCAAAGGGAATAATAATTGCTGATACAAAGTTTGAATTTGGAGTATACAAAGATAAGATTATTCTTATTGATGAGGTCCTAACCCCTGATTCCTCCCGATTCTGGCCCAGAGAGCGCTACCAGGTAGGAAAAACGCAAAAAAGTTTTGACAAGCAATATCTCAGGGATTATTTAGAGAGATTGAACTGGGATAAAACTTACCCAGCTCCTTCTCTTCCTGAGGAAGTTATAAAAAAAGTTAGCGAAAAGTATCTGGAAGCCCATAAAAAGATTATAGGTAAAGATTTAATATTATGCTAAATCAAAGAAAAAGGGGACAGATTTATTTTTTATTTGACTAATTTACATTTTCCTTTCTTTTCAGAATACATTTTTCCCCTACTTTTAGCTAACCTACTAAAAAATAAATCTGTCCCCTTTTTCTCTGTGAATTCAGATAATCTTGACAAAGTTTCTCTTTTTAGATATATTTTAAGATGATCTTTTTAAGATAAGGTTATGTGTTCCGCAGGACCTTTTAAAGGTTAAAGGGAAAGAGGGTGAAAATCCCTCGCGGTCGCGCCGCTGTGACCGGAACGAAATTCACCTGTCTGTCCTCTGGACAGACACAAAACTACTGCAATAGTTTGGTAGTTGCTGACTATTGTGGGAAGGGGTGGAGAGTAGAAATCTTCTTAAGAGAAGGTTGCCGGGAGCCAGAATGCCTGCCTGTGGAAAATTACCCCTCTTCTTCGCGAGATGAGAAGCTGTGGGTTTTTTATTTGG
>JAUWJJ010000020.1 GCA_030607765.1 Candidatus Aerophobota bacterium | reverse complement strand
CCAAGATGAATGCGTGAATGTGTTGATGCGTTCATGAGTGAATGCGTGAAGAAGTAAAACGCATCTACGCTTTTACACATTAACCCTTAGCCTTTTGTCTCTTCTACATATTACTTCTTGGTGCCTTGGTGACTTAGTGGCTAAACTGTTACAATAAAAGAATGAGAAAAGTAAGAGCTTATGTATTAGTGGAAGGTAGAGTGCAGGGAGTGTTTTTTCGGGCTACAGCTCGGGATGTAGCAAGTAACCTTGGACTTGGAGGGTGGGTTAGAAATCGCTGGGACGGGAAGGTAGAGATTGTAGCTGAAGGGAGAGAGGAAGAAGTTAAAAAAATGGTAGACTGGTGCTACCAGGGTCCTCCTGGAGCTGTAGTTACTCGGGCAAAGGTAAAATGGCAATCTTATCAGGAAGAATTTAATAGGTTCTCTATTCGCTACTAAAAGAGATAGAAAGTTCTGCGGAGATGCGTTGATGCGTAAAAGCGTTAATGCGTTAACGAAAAGAACGAGAGGAACGGGAGCAACGTCGTACCAAATGCCAAACAGACGAGATTTGGTAGCGAGTTAGAGTTATAAATTCCTATAATTTTAAAAAGAGCAGCTCTTTAAGAGTAGAGATTGTATAGTGAGGTTTTAAAGGAAAAGTTGTATTTTCTGCTTCTTTCAGGGTGCTAATTCCAGAAAGAACCAAAACTGTAGTTACTCCTGCTTTCCTTCCGGCTGCAATATCTGTTTCCAATCTATCTCCCACTAAGATAACCTCTCCAGGAGTATATTCCTTTGTCTGCATTACTTTTTCTAATCCGAAAGTTTGGGGTTTACCTAAGACAAGAGGAACTTTTCCAGCGCAGGCTTCTAATGCCTTAACTATTGCTCCGGCACCAGGAGCAGTTCCTCTTTCTAAAGGAAAAGTTACATCCGTATTGGTAGCTAAGAATTTAGCTCCTCTTATTATAGCCTGATAGGCTAAAGTGAGTTTTTGAAAGTCAAAGCTTCTATCCATTCCCATTACTACATAGTCAACTCCATTGATACTTGGAGATATCTTTATTCCTGCTTTTCTTAACTCTTCAAAGATACCCTCCTCTCCTACTACAAACACCCTCTTGCATTTATTCTGAATAAGGTAAAGGGCAGCTAAATACGAGGAAGGAAAAAATTGATTTTCTTTAACTTTCATTCCCATACGGGTAAGTTTTTTAAAATATCCTTTTCTGGATAAAGTAGAATTGTTAGTTAAAAAACATATCTCTTCCCCTCTTTGCTCCAGGGTTAATAGAGTTCTCTTAACCCCGGGTAACAAAGTTTTTCCCCTATATATCACTCCATCTAAATCGAATACATAAAGGCTCATAACTTCTTCTCAATCCTTAACTTTTCCACTATTTCCTCTTCCATAGGATTTACCTGAACCCATCTTTTCTCTTTTTGAGGGATCTGGTAATACTGCACTTTAACCGCCCCTGGAGGAGCATCACTGTATCTTGCTGTCAAGGAAGCAGCCCTCAAGATAAATTCCTCTTCAGTTGACCCTTTTAATAGAGCAACCGGTCCAGGAAAGTTCACTACTTGAAAAAATACATCTCCCTGAGAGGCTAAGGTAATTAGCTGCTCATTTTCCTTCTTATTTCTTCCTACAATTAGCCTTGAGGTATGATTTAAACAGAAATGTCTCCCTACTTTTAGCAATTCAGCCTCTCGAAGAGTTAGCTTATGATAGGATAAGATGTATTTAACTCGCCGAGAAAAATTGGGATCGGTAAGCAAACATCCCCCAGCAGGAGTAGGGAACTGTTTAAAGTTAAATTCTTTAGCCAGTTTTAACTGAGTATATCTACTTCTTCCTTTTATTCCAAAGAGTTTTTCTCTATCTACCCAACCTCTTTGTTCAGGTAAGGTAGGAGGAAGATTTTTAGCAGTTAAAGGGCGCAGTAAATAATCACCCCATCCTGACTCTCTTGCTACCACATCTAAGGCCCACCTATTTTGAGATTTAGGCCTTTCCCCCAGAACCTCTCCTGTAATCAAGAAAGAAGATTTTTCTGACTGCATTAAAGAACCGGCTTTTTTTACCATAAGGATATGGCAATCAATGCAGGGATTAGCTCCTTTCCCAAAACCATGGGGAGGTGATGGAAACAGGGAAATAAGTTCTTTTCCTATATCCACCACTTTGCAGGAAATACTTAGCTGTTTAGATGCCTTCTCACCTTTCTCGCTACTAAAAAAGGGAGAGGAAAAGCATATCCCTCTTACCTTGATTCCTTGATTCTGAATAAGTCGGGTAGCAAGCAGGCTATCCAATCCTCCGGAAAGCAAAACTAAAGCCCTCATTTCCTACTCACTTCCTCTCGAGAAACAGTCTTTTTCACTCCTTCTTCAGTTTCTATTGTCACTGTTCTTTTTAAAAGATTAAAGCCAATCACCTTTACCTTCTCTCCTTGCCAGTTCACCATATCACCTACAGAGGGAAAACCCTTTGCCAGCGATGAGTAAACAGAATATTCAAAGTTTAAGCAGCACCTGAGTCTGCCACATATACCCGATATTTTAGAGGAAACTAAAGGGAGATTTTGAATACGAGCTACTTCTAAAGTAACTGGATTAAGCCTTTCTCCATCATTTTTCTTAAGAAAGGAGGCACAGCATACCTCCCGTCCGCATATTCCCATACCTCCTAAAACCTGGGGTTCATCTCTTACACCAATTTGTTGCATTTGAATCCTTACTTTAAAGACAGATGCTAAGTCCTTGATCAGTTTTCTGAAATCTATCCTTTCTTTGGCAGTATAATAGAAAATAATCTTTTTTTTCCCCAGGGGGTATTTAGTGGCAACTAACCTCATAGATAAATTGTGGCAAGAAATTTTCTCCCGGGCAATTTTTAGAGCTTGCCTGGTAATCTCTTCCTTTGCCCGGAATTCCTCTATATCCCGATCGGTAGCTTTTCGAATATAGACCTCCTTTTTTACAGAAAAATCCCCATATACCACAAATTTTATCTTGCCCATCCCTAAGCCTTCCTTAGACTCAAATATACACCACTGCTTCTTCTCAAGGTCTGTTTGTCGAGTAAAAAGGTAAAGCGGCTTTCCTTCCGGGTACACTTCTACTCCAACAAAATTCATTTTATTCCCCCTTCATCAAATCAAACACCATCTTTGCTACTTCATAGGAAGTACCGCAGCAGGATAACTCATTTTGTAACATCAGATAGTTTCTTCTTTATCCTGTTAATTTCATTTTTATCTTTTAAAAGATTTTGGCTATTTTCTCTGGTTGAGCTTCTCCTTGAACAAATTCGAGAACCACTTTTGCCAGGTAAAGATTAAAACCGGGATAATCAATAAGAGCCACAGCCTGGAGTGAGAAGTTGTAAATAAAATCTTTGAATTCATCGAGCTCATTGGATTAAAGATTTTTTACTTCTCACTTCTTGCCTCTCACCCATTATATTTTACTCTCGGCAGGTCTAAAGACCTGCTCTACTTCTTGCCTTTGCTCTTTCCACCCATCAACGCATCAACGCATTCACGCATTACCCATCACACATTACCTCTTCCTACTTTACCTGTAGTTGAGTGAAATCAGCTATAGAATTGAAGGAATCCCCGATTCCCTTTAAAAGGGCGAGACGATTACACTTTAGTTTTTTATCCTCGCTCATTACCAGAATCTCTTCAAAGAATTTATGAATGGGCTCCTTTAAACAGGATAATTCTTCGTAAGCTTCTTTATAGTTTTCTTTACTTAGAAGTTTCTCTACCTTTTCCTTTATCTGTTGGTATAAACTGTAAAGTTTCTTTTCCTCTTCTTTTAAAAGAAGGTCCTCTCTAACCTCTAAAGGAATGGATATTTTCTGCTTTTCCGCATGCTTTAACATGTTAAGCAGTCGAACTATGGCTATAACCTCTTCCCGAAAGTTTTTCCTTAAAGCTATCTTTTTCAGACTTTCTCCTCTTTTTACCACCCTCGCTATATACTCTATCCCTACCTCTACTACAGCCTTAATCTGGTCAGGAGAAAGTTTCTTTTCTCGAAGGAGATTTATTAGTCTGATCTTAAAAAATTCTTTAAGCTTTTTTTGAGTTTCTTTGCAATGAGTTTCTTTTCCTCCATAAAGATTTATCGATTCCTCAATTAAATCCTTTAGAGAAATATCCCAGCCTCTATTCAGGATAATTTCCGCTACCCCTTGAGCTTCTCGGCGAAGACCCCAGGGATCCTCAGATCCGGAAGGAACGAAATCAATCCAGAAAGCCCCAGCTAATGTATCCATTTTATCAATTATAGCTACCACTGCTCCTTCAAAAGTGTGGGGAAGTCTATCTTTGCTGAATTGAGGCAATCTGTGCTCAGCGATAGCCTCTGCTACTCGGGGATCCTCCCCTGAGCAAAGAGTATATTCTTTGCCCATCATCCCTTGAAGTTCGGGAAATTCCTTAACTACATTGGTAAGTAGATCTGCCTTGCACAGATAAGCTGCTCGCTGAATTCTTTCTACAACATCACCTTTTAACCCCAAAGAAGAAGTTATTTTCTCAGCTAACTTTACCAATCTCTGGGTTTTTTTGTAGTAACTACCCAATTTCTCCTGAACCACTACTTCTTTTAAGGAAGGTACTCTTTCTTTTAAGGGGATTTTTCTATCCTCATCGTAAAAAAATTTAGCATCGGTTAAACGAGCATTAAGTACCCTGCAGTTGCCAGCTACTACCCGGTCTATATGTCGTTCATCACCCTCTCTTACCCCTATGAAAAAGGGAAGAATACCATCCTTGTCTCTCACGGTAAAGTGTTTTTGATAATCCCGTAAGCAGGCTTTTAAAATGGGGGGAGGAAGAGAAAGAAATTCTGAATTAAATTCTCCCTGAAACAGAGTAGGATATTCCATTAAATAAGTTAAGTCTTCCAGAAGCTGCTCATCCTCTAAGATTTCTGCCTGATAACCTTTTTCTTTAAGAGAATTCATTATCCTTGAGAGCTGTTTAAGAATGATGTTTTTTCTTTCAAGAGGATCAATTATTACCTTAGCCTCTCTTAAAGATAAAGGATATTCCTCAGGGATAGAAACATTTATATTTTTCGGGTGAAGATAACGGTGACCAATGGTTTTTTTAGCAGATGTTACCCCGGCTATTTTAAAATTTATTACCTCCTCGCCGAATAAAGCTAAAAGGGACCTTATGGGTCGGCCAAAGTAAAAATTTCCCTCTTCCCATCTCATAGATTTAGCAAAATACAGGGAATTGATAAGATCAAGGAAAAGAAAAGGGAGAACTTGAGAGATTCTTTTCCCTTTGAGTTTTCTTTTTATATAAATATATTCTCCCTTTCTTAGAGTTTGCACTCCCAAATCTTTCAAGGCAATTCCTTTTGCTTTAAGATAGCCCTTCCCAGATGGGGTTAGATTTCCCTCCTCATCAAAAATTACGTTCTTAGGGGGACCCAGATCTTTTTTAATTTGCTCTTTCTGCTCCTCAGCAACTCCCTCCACCCATAAGACTAATCGTCGAGATGTCCCCCAGGTTAAAATTTTCCCATGGTCAATTCGATAGCTGTAAAAAAGCTCTTTTGCCTTTTGTTGAACTTGAGCTAAAGTTTTCTTTACCATTAAAGGAGGAAAATCCTCCACTCCTATCTCCAGCAGTACTGTTCTCGACATTTTTTAGCCTCTATTTTTCCAGTGATTAAGATAAAGGAGAGCACATTCCTTAGCTAAGCTCCTCACCCTTTTAATAAATCTTTCTCTCTCACTTACCCCTAAAGCTCCCCTTGCATCCAGTAAGTTAAAAGTATGAGAGCACTTCAATACATAATCATAAGCTGGCAGAAAAAGGGCTTTTTTTAAAAGCTTTTTAGCTTCCTTTTCATAAATCTCAAAAAGTTGGCGCTGCAGCAAAGGTTCTACTTCTTCAAAGTTGTATCTGGAAAATTCCACTTCACTTTCATATTGCAAATCTGCGTATTTAACCTTTGAATTCCACTTTATATCAAAAACATTATTTACCTCCTGGATGCACATCCCAATTCTTTCCAGTCCATAGGTCAGCTCTACTGAGACAGGATTCAAATCTATTCCTCCTGCCTGTTGAAAATAGGTAAATTGAGTTATCTCCATTCCATCCAGTCTTACTTCCCATCCCAGTCCCCAGGCACCCAGAGTGGGAGATTCCCAGTCATCCTCAATAAATTTAATATCGTGATAAAGAGGGTTTATTCCTATAGTTTTGAGGCTATTTAAATAAATATTCTGAATATCAGAGGGAGGGGGTTTAATAATTACCTGATATTGGTAGTGAAGTCTAAGACGGTTAGGATTCTTCCCGTATCTACCATCGGCGGGACGACGGGATGGCTCTACATAAGCTGCCCGCCAGGGTTCAGGACCAAGTACCCTCAAGAAAGTTGCAGGGTTAAAAGTTCCTGCTCCTTTCTCTACATCGTATGGTTGCCAGAGAAGACATCCCTCCTTTTTCCAAAATTGGTGTAAGCTAAGAATAATTTCCTGAAAATCCATATTATGCTCCGTAATAGTTTAGTTTTCATTAAAGGACCTTAGTAAGTCCTTAAGGAGAGCGATCTAACAAAGCTTTTATATTAACTCTTGCTTTATCGTCATTGCGAGTCTGTGAAAGGCAGGCGTGGCAATCCTCTGGAATTGTGGAGTTTGTTTAAAGTCGAAGCCCGGAGCGAAGCGAAGGAGAAGTGAGGAATCTTGCCTCACAACGACAAGCGAGGGATCTCTTTATGAAAAAAACTTATTTTTCTCTTCGTCAAAGAAACTTCCTTAAGGACACCCAAAGCTTCATATATTCTTAGGAAATCTATTAACATTCTATAGACTTTTAATTTTAAGTCAAATCAGGAGTTTCCATTTTCCTGAAACTGGAGTTTACTCCTTGCCTTTTTTGAATAATTTACTAAAATATTAACAAGATAAAGCTATGAAACCAAAAAAGAAATCTTACTGGAAAAGGGTAAAAACATCATTTAAAAAAATAGTTACTGCTAATGACTCTCCCCATAAGTTAGCTATGGGGTTTGCCATAGGAGTTTTCTGGGGAATAATGCCAACCTTTGGAGTTGCTCTACTTTTTTCCCTCCCTACGGCGGTACTTTTAAAAGTCAATAAGCTAACCGCTATTCTGGGAACCCTTGTTTCCAATCCTTTTACTACACTATTTTTCGTTCCCTTTAATATTAAAGTAGGCAGCTTTATTTTAAAGTTGCCTCCTCCTCCCTTTTCCTGGGATATACTTAAAATAGAGAATATATTAAACATAAGCAAGTCTTTACTGACGGGAAGTGTCATTTCCGCTATTGTTATGGCTTTTACATCTTATGGGTTAATTCTGGCAGTCACTCTTCTAATAAAAAGGAATAAAGATTCGCACTCTTCCTCTCCCAAGAGATCAGGACAGAGGTAGCTCTTTTTGTGGGGAAGAGGGAGGAAGCTTGCCCATGTACTCGTAAAGCAAATGCGTGGCTGTTCTTCCTTTAAGAGTTCTGTTAATAAAACCCAGTCTAACAAGATAAGGCTCGTAAACCTCCTCTATGGTATCCGGTTCTTCATTGACAGTCATAGCTAAAGTTTTCAATCCCACGGGTCCTCCTCCAAACTTGTAGAGAAGAGCCCGAAGTATGTTCCTATCCATAGTATCAAGTCCCTTATCATCAACTTCCAGCATAGACAGGGCCTGGCTAGCAATATTTTTAGTTATAACCCCCCTTCCCTTTACCTGAGCATAGTCTCTTATCCGACGAAGTAATCTATTGGCAATCCGGGGAGTCCCTCGGGATCTTTCCCCTATCTCTTTAGCTGCTTCCCGAGCAATTTCTATTTTCAGGAGCTTTGCTGAGCGAAGAACTATTCGGTAAAGTTCCTCCCCTTCGTAAAAATCCAGCCTGCTGACTACTCCAAATCGGTTACGCAAGGGGGAGGTGAGAAGTCCGGCTCGGGTAGTAGCCCCTATCAGAGTAAAACGGGCTAAGGGAAGTTTTACAGATCTGGTACTGGCTCCTTTTCCCAGAATTATATCCACTTTAAAATCTTCCATAGCTGAATAGAGAACTTCCTCTACTTGAGGATGTAAACGATGGATCTCATCTATAAATAAAATATCTCCATCTTTAAGTTCTGTATTGGTAAGAATTTTAGCTAAATCACCAGGATGCTCAATAGCTGAACCACTTGTAGAGTGAATTTCCCCTCTCATTTCTCGGGCGATAATATGAGCTAAGGTAGTTTTCCCCAATCCTGGTGGTCCACAGAGAAGAGTATGGTCCAGAGAATCCCCCCGTTGGCAAGCAGCCTGAATAAAGATACCTAAATTGTTTTTAATTTTCTCCTGACCAACGAACTCCTTAAATTCCCTGGGACGCAGAGCAACTTCAAATCCTCTATCTTCTCCCTGCAGAGAAGGTGTAGTGATTTTTTCCTTTAAATTTTCTTCTTTAGACATACTTTAAAGCTTCCCTTACAAAAGTAGATAAATCCTTCCTACCCTTAGATTTTAAAGCTCTTCTTATCGCTTCCCAGGCTTCTTTTGGTCTATATCCCAGGGAAACAAGAGCTGACAGGGCATCTTTTGTTAGCTGATCTTCTTTTACTATTTGAATAGATTCTTCCCCTATTTCTTCTCCCAATTCCAAGACCATCCTTTGAGCTGTTTTCTCTCCGATACCAGGAATGTGAGTTAAAATAGTTAGGTCCTTTTTTATAATGGCTTTTTTTAACTCAAGAGGTGAGATTTTAGAAAGCATCCTCAGGGCCCGTTTT
The DNA here is from genome assembly GCA_030607765.1 of Candidatus Aerophobota bacterium. The sequence goes on along the minus strand of JAUWJJ010000020.1, from coordinate 831 downwards.
GGCCCAATCTTGGAAAGGGAAGTAAGTTGAAGAAAGAATTCTCTATCCGCCGGGTTAAGGAATCCATAAAGGGATAATTTATCTTCCCTAAAGTGCAGGTAAACGTAAAGTTTTATCTCTTTCTCAACAGAGGGAAGATTCTCATAACTAGAGAAGGGAAAATTAATCTCGTATCCAATCCCTCCTGCTTCTACAACTACTCTGGTGGGAGATTTTTCTTTTAAAACACCCTTAAGATAATATATCATTTTTTCTTCTTTTTAGTATTCAGCCACTAAGTCACCAAGACACAAAGAAGTGATATGAATTTATAACCTCGTTGATCTGTTAATGCGTAGAAGCGTAGATGTGTTTTACTTCTTCACGCATCCACGCATCAACGCATTCACGCATTTACTAATTACTATTTGCCTTCTCAGTGTCTTCAGTGGTCAATTTTCTTAAACTATTCATAGACCTTGATAGCTATATCTGGGCACACCAGGGCACATATTGCACATCCGGTACAATTTTTTTTTGAGTTAAAAACTGCTGGGTAATATCCCTGGGGATTAAGGTTTGAACTTAACTTAATTATACCCTTGGGACAAAAACGAACACAAAAACCACATCCTTTACACTTTTTTGTATCAATTTCAATTTTAGCCATAGGAGTCTTCAATTATGTAAATTTATCATATCTTAGACGGAAGGTCAAATCAACACATTCACGCATCAACGCATTTACACATTTATTACCCATCACATATTACTTGTTACTCGCAGATCTAAAGACCTGCTCTACTTATCCCAATTTCCATACTTCTTTTCGTCTTACCTTTTTTCTCAGTG
>JAUWJJ010000038.1 GCA_030607765.1 Candidatus Aerophobota bacterium | reverse complement strand
GACTTTTCAGCTGGCCCAGAAATTATAAGAGGGGTTCTGGCCTCATCAACAAGAATACTGTCAACTTCATCAACAATGGCATAATGATGTTCCCTTTGAACCTGGTCCTCTTTTCTAAGAGTCATATTATCTCTTAAATAGTCAAAACCAAACTCGTTGTTGGTTCCATAAATAATGTCGCACTGATAAGCTTTTTGTCTTTCCGGGCTATCCATTCCACTCTGAATAACTCCTACTGAAAGACCTAAAAATTCATAAACAGGTCCCATCCACTCTTTATCCCGTCGAGATAAATAATCATTAACTGTAACTACATGAACTCCCTTCCCATCAAGAGCATTAAGATAAGCAGCTAAGGTAGCTACTAAGGTTTTACCTTCTCCATTAGCCATCTCGGCTATTTTTCCTTGATGAAGAACTATCCCTCCTATCAACTGCGCATCATAATGCCTTAATCCCACAGTCCTTTTAGCTGCTTCCCTTACCACAGCAAAAGCCTCAGGTAGAATATCATCTAAACTCTCATTTTTGTTTAACCTTCCCTTAAGTTCATCTGTTTTTGACTGAAGAGCTTTATCAGAAAGCTTACATACTTTTTTCTCGAGATAGTTAATTTTATTAACCAGGGGCATTAGCTTCTTAACTTCTCTTTCCTGTTTGGTACCAAAAATTTTAATTAATAGTTTTCCAATCAATGGAAAACCTCCTCAAGATAATATTTAAGGGGAAAATATAGGCTTTGTCATTCCTTTGGAATGACCCCCTCAATGGCGCCCTGTCAGCTTGTTATGAAGTGGGGGAGGCAGCGAGGAGCGAAGCGAGCGCTGGAGGGAAATGTTTCACCTTCCAATATAAAAAGCCAACTTTCGTCTCGCTCAAGCAAGTACATCCGGTTCCCTTTTTTTAAACACTTCACTTAATAACAATCCAAAAAATTTTGAAATTCCTATATCTTAAACTATTACGATTTATTATTATACTAATTTAATTTGAATAGGCAAGGGAAAACTGGAGGAAAATATCCTTCTATTTGAAGAAGCTTTTCCCTTATCTTTCTACTTGGATAAAGACCTGCTATAGCGCCATCTTTTCTGATAACTCTATGGCAGGGGAGAATGATGGGAAAGGGATTCTTACTTAAAATTCTTCCCACCGCCCGATAACCTCGAGTTCCTGTTTTTTTTGCTGCCCATTCATAGCTCCTGGTTTGTCCATAAGAAATATACTTAAGCTGAACCAAAACTTTCTTAGCTAAGGGTGAAAATCCTTTAAATTGCAAAGAATAAGAAGAAAAATCAACTTTTTTTCCTTCCAGATAAGCTATTAAATCCTTTTTTAATCTCTGAAGTAAAGATGATGGATTATTGCTAATCTTATTTCTTAAACCTAAGTTTTTTAGAACATCCTCTCTACAAAAAGCAATACTTACTCTTAATATATATTCATTTTCTGCTAAAATCCCTACCCAGAAAGGACTCTTATTGATAATTAAAATCTCAGTCATTTAACTTATCCTTATTGAGATAGTCTAAAATCTTCTTGGCTGTTTTCTTACCAATTCCTGGAATTTTCTTTAACTCACCAACACTACTTTTTTTTATCTTTTCCACCGATTGAAAGTAGCTTAAAAGGAGCTTCCTTATTTTAGGTCCCACCCCCGGAATTTTATCCAGGGAAGATTCCTTTAACTTTTTTTGTCTTCTTTTCTGGTGGTAGGAATGAGCAAATCGATGAGCTTCATCTCTTACTTCCTGAAACAGTTTTAAAGCTTCTGAATTTTGAGAAATACCCAGAGGAGAAGAGCTATGAGGAATATAAACCTCCTCAAATCCCTTAGCCAGACCTATTAGAGATATATAAGTTAAATTAAGCTCCTTTAAGACTTTAAAGCAGGAACTCACCTGACCTTTCCCTCCATCTATTAGGATAAGTTGGGGAAGAGTTTTTTTTTCTTTTAATAGCCTTTTATAACGACGGCTCATCACCTCACTTAACATAGCAAAATCATCTATTCCTTTTACTGTTTTAATTTTAAACTTCCGATATTCGGATTTCTTTGGTTTCCCCTCTTCAAAAACTACCACTGAACCAGTCGGTTGTTTACCGGAAATATTGGAAATGTCAAATCCTTCTATCCGAGTGGGAACCTGAGGCAAATTAAGATAATTTCTAATTTGCCTCAAAGCCTTATCTTTATCTTTTCCCTTACTCTGCCCTAAAATAAGCCAAGCATTTTCCTTAGCTAAGGACATTAACTTTAGCTTTTTCCCCCTGCAAGGAACCCGAAATTTTACCTTTCCTTTTCTTTTTTCTGATAACCATCGGATTATCTCTTCCTTCTCAGCTAAACTACAAGGAATAACAATTTGAGGGGGAATAAAAGAAACATCAGCATAGTATCGCTTAATAAAATAAGATAAGATGTCCCTTTCTTTATCTCCTTTTTCAATTTTAAGCAAGAAGTGTTTTTTTTCTATAACCTTACCATCTCTAACTACAAAAACTAAAGCACAGGCATTTTTTACTTGAGAGGCAATTACTATTAAATCCATATTCTCTCCTGGAAAGGAAATTACTTTTTGAGTTTGATGAACTCGCTGTATAGCCCTGATACAATCTCTCAGCTTTGCCGCCCTCTCAAAATTCTCATTATCTGATGCTTTCGACATCTCCTTTTCCAGACTGGAAAGTAAACTCTCGTAATGCCCCTGCAGGAAAAGACAAACATTCTTCACTAAATAATCATATTCTTCTTTACTTATCCTGCCTACGCAGGGAGCGCTACACTGCCCTATATGAAAATTAAGACAGGGACTTAACTTAATTTTGAATTTATCTTTGCACCGACGCAAAGGAAACAGGCGTTGAATTAATCTTAAGGTTTTCTTAGCTGCCTTCACATTTGCATAAGGGCCAAAGTAAAGAGAACCATCCCTTTTGGGATTGCGAGTTAAAAAGACACGAGGGAAACCCTCAGCAGTAGTGATTTTAATATAGGGATATGATTTATCATCCCTTAATCGAATGTTATAATGGGGGTGGTGGTGCTTAATAAGGTTTGATTCTAAGAGAAAAGCCTCAGCTTCTGATTCAGTAATAATCCACTCTAAGTTATAGACTTTTCTCATAAGAGAATGGATTCGGGGGGGGAGAGTACCCTTTTGGAAATAAGATCTTACTCTCCTCTTAAGGGAAAGAGCCTTCCCCACATAAAGAATCTTTCCATTCTCGTTCTTAAAAAAATATACTCCTGATTTATCGGGTAAAAGATCCAATTTCTCTTTCAGAGCCAAGGTAAACCTTCTCTTTTTAAAAAAAATAACCACTGAAAACACTGAATTCACTGGAAGACTTAGGAAAATGCCCTTGGTAACGAATTAGAATTATAAATTCCTCAGTAAATTAAGATTTCTTTAAAAATGCACTTGACTTTTACATGGTGTGCTATGCGTTTAGTCTCTCTGTGTTTTCAGTGATCTCAGTGGTCTCAGTGGTCTCAGTGGTCAAAAAATTTCCTTAATTTATCTGTAGAAAAGTTAAAAAGGTATCACCATACCTTTTCTGTTTAATTAAAGTTACCATCTTTCTTTTAAAGTTAATTTCTTCTTTTGGGGAATGCTGCACAATGAGGCAAGTTTCTCCCCTAACTACCTGTATAATTATATTTAGGGTTTTATCCTGTAATCCTTTGAAATAAGGAGGACCAACGAAGATAAAATGAAAGTTTTCCTTAGATAAAAGATAGGGGAGAAATCTAAGAACATTTTCCTGGTATATCCGGGAACGGGATAAACAATTGCAGATGAAAAGATTTTGCCTTATTATCTGAATGCAAACTTTTTCCTTTTCCACAAAAACAACTTCTCTTGCTCCTCTGGATAGAGCTTCTATTCCTACTGTTCCCACTCCTGCATAAAGGTCTAAAAATTTGCTCTCTTCAATTAAATCTCCTATTACATCAAAAAGAGACCTCCTTACCGATGAGAGAAGAGGACGGGTAAAAAAACCTCTTCTGGAATTAATCTTTCTTCCCTTAACTTTGCCTCCGCTAATTCTTATTAAAATATTTCTCCCATTCCAAAATAAAATTTTTTTTCTTCCTTAGCTATTCCATAATCAAAGCGAAGTATACCAATGGGCGAATTTATCTGAACCCCAAACCCATATCCTACTTTAAATTCTTCCATTGAATTTCTTTGCCAAATTTTCCCCACATCAACAAACAGATATCCCACAATTCCCTCTTGGACAGGAATCCTCAATTCCAAAGTTCCCAGAAGGACTCTGGTTCCTACAAATTCATTTTCCTGGTATCCTCTTAAACTATTTTGTCCTCCAACATAAAATTCCTCATAATAGGGAAGATTATCACCCCATTTTCCTCTTAATCTAAGGGCTAAGATAGGAGACTTCCAGAACTCACCCCGACGCAGATATATCCTTGTCTCAACTCCATACTTGGTAAAATCAACGTCACCCCCTAAGAATCCCCCACTTTTCTCTATAGAAATAAGAGAGTAGGAACCTTTGTAAGGGTTAAAAGCTTCATCTCTTACCCGGGAATCCCTCATTAAGGTAGGAACTAAACCTTGATAAGTTTTTTCTCCTTCCTTCTCACCCTCAGGTAAATCATCCCCCGTAATATCTACCCTTTCAACTTTTGCTGTTAGTGAAAAACGCAAATATTTAGTCCAGGGCCATCCCAAACCTATCTCTACCCCTGTTTTTCTTTTAATATATTCATATTCTCCCATATACTCATGCTCTCCATAATCCTCATACTCACGTTCCCTATCATACAGTTTTATATCTAACCTGGTAGAGCTACCCCTGTACCATCTATCTAAATAATTTATCTCATAATCACTCCTTTTTTCCCCAAAAATCCAATCCACCCCTATTTTCTTACCTTCTCCCCAGAGATTATCCTTGGCTATCTGAATAAAACCTTCTAAGCCAGAATGAGAACCGTAGGATACCCCTACAGCAAAAGTTCCCCTTTTCTCTGTCTCTTCCACTTTAACCAATAAATCTAAAATTGAAGAGGAAGAAGTAGTATGAGGTTCCATTTCCACTTTTTCAAAAAAACCAAGATTATACAACCTACGCCAACTCTCTCTTAACTCTTCTACATTGAAAATATCGCCTTTTTTAAGAAGCATTGCATGATCGAACACTCTCCGTTTGGTAGTTTTGTTACCTTCAATTCTAACATTGCCTACCTTTACCTGTTCATTTTCCTTGACAACAATTTCAATTCTAACCAGCCCATTTTCTTGATTAAAATCAAGACTACTATTCAATTGAGCATATAGACAACCTCTTTTCGCATACATATCTTGAATTCTATCTATACTTTTTTTCAGTTGGGTCGAATCAAAAACCTCGCTCTTCCGAGGACTTATTAGATCCAGTATCTGATGAGTAGATAAAACACTGTTTCCCTCTACATCAATCTCCCCCACAGAGAATTTTTTCCCTTCCACCACCTCAAGAAATATCTTCACCCAATCTACTTCATCTTCTCTAAAAAAGCTAAATTCTGGTTGTTTAAAATAAGCAAAATAATAACCAGCTTGCTGGTAAGCTCGGGTAATCTTTTTAATATCTTCTTTTAGCAGTTCCCTGTCAAAGTACCTTTGAAATCTGGTCTTCATAAGAGAGCAAATCTTAGGAACGGAGAAAAAGTGATTGCCCTTTATCTCTACTTCCATTACCCTTATTAGTTTTCCCTTATCAACATCAATTACTGCTTTGCATTGGTTTTTCTCAATAACAAGTGGAAAGATATCTATCTTAGCAGAAAGATATCCTCTCTTGTGGTAAAATTCAGTAATTTTCTCTTTACTTTTCTTTATCTTATTAAAATTCCAAAGCTCTTTATTTTCAAAAGTGAGCATTTTCTTTAATTCATTTATTTCTTTCCCCTTAACTCCCCTAAATTCAATCTCGGCTATATTTTGGTTTTCTTTAACCACAAAGATAAGAATAATTCCTTCCGGGGTATCCTCTTTTAGGGCTTTAAGAGAGGAAAAATAACCTAAATCATAAATTAATTGCATATCCTCTCTCACCTTTTCCTCTGAAAGAGATTCCCCCACCTTACTTTTAATAACCTTTTTAATTTCATCTTCTTCAATCCAATGATTTTCCTGAATTCTAACTTCCTTAATCAAAGATGTTTGCTGGGCTATTCCTTGAGATGAAAATAAAAAAAGAAAAATTACAGCCAAGCCTACTATCACCTTAACAAATTCCCCTTCCCGTTTTGGGAAGGGGAAAAAATTAGTATAGTTTCTCATTTTTACCTTGTAATTATTTAGCCGCAGATGGACGCTGATTTCGTTTTTCTGGTCATTCCGTCTGTTCTGTTAATGCATCTGCGCATTAACACTTTTACGCATCATCGCATTCACGCATTAACTTTTTATCTTTGTTTTAGTCTTAGCCTTACTTTCCTTTTTACTAAAAGTAATTTGCCCATCTTTTACATCCACTACTATAGTATCTCCCTCCTGAAATTTTCCCTGGAGAATCTTTTCAGAAAGAGGATTTTCAATCAGCTTCTGGATGGATCTTCTCAAGGGCCGAGCTCCAAAATCGGGATCGTAACCTTCTTTTGCAATTAACCCTCGTGTTCTTTCAGTTACCTCTAAAGTTACATTTCTCTCCTTCAACAGTTCCCCTTCTTCCTTTAACATCAAATCTACAATTTTTTTCATATCTTTTCTGGTTAAAGGGTGAAAGACAATAACCTCATCTAACCGATTTAAAAACTCAGGAAGAAAATGTCTCTTTAATTCAGACAGTACACGGGCCTTTATCTCCTTGTAGCCCATTCCACCTTCTTCGCCGGGCTGAAATCCTAAGCTGGACCCACTGACAATTTGTTCCGCTCCTAAATTGGAAGTCATAATTAACACCGCATTCCTGAAATCTACAGTATGTCCTAAGCTATCCGATAATCTTCCATCTTCCATAATTTGAAGAAGTATGTTAAATACATCGGGATGGGCCTTTTCTATTTCATCAAGTAAAATCACCGAGTAAGGTCTGCGTCTCACCTTCTCTGTTAATTCTCCCCCTTCCTGGTAACCCACATAACCGGGAGGAGCTCCAGTAAGACGGGACACAGTAAATTTCTCCATATACTCTGACATATCCAGACGAACCGTAGCATCCTCGTCTCCAAAAAGAAATTCTGCTAAAGTACGGGCTAATTCTGTTTTACCTACTCCAGTCGGACCAAGAAACATAAACACTCCAATGGGACGCTTAATATTTTTCACCCCTGCCTGAGCCCGACGAATGGACTGAGACACTGCCTTTATAGCTTCTTCCTGACCAATTACCCGCTTATGAATAACCTCCTCCATTTTAAGCAGTTTCTTAGACTCAGCTTCAGTCAAATCCCTGAGAGGAATGTTGGTCCAGCTGGAAACTATGTAAGCTACATCTTTCACAGTAACTACTTGTTCCTCCACTTTCTTTCCTTTATCTGCTTCCCAATAAGTTTTTTGCTCCATCAATTTTTTCTTTAGGTTTTTCTCCTTATCCCGAAGCCTGGCAGCTTTTTCAAACTCCTGAGCTTTTATAGCTTCCTCTTTCTCATTCTTTACCTTTTCTAACTCAGATTCTATATTTTTGAGTTCTTTGGGACGAATATTACTTTGTAATTTCACTCGAGCTGCTGCCTCATCTATTACATCGATAGCCTTATCAGGTAAAAACCTACCTTGAATGTATCTATGAGAAAGTTTTGTTGCGGCTACCAGAGCTTCATCGGTTATCCTTACTCTGTGAAAAGCCTCGTATTCATCCCTTAACCCTTTAAGAATTTCTATGGTTTGTTTTACTGTAGGCTCATTTACCATCACAATTTGGAATCTTCTCTCCAAAGCTTCATCTCTTTCAATATATTTACGATATTCATCCAGAGTAGTTGCTCCAATACACTGAAGTTCTCCTCTGGCCAGGGCTGGTTTAAGAATATTAGAGGCATCTATAGCTCCTTCTGCTGCTCCTGCTCCACCCAAAGTATGTATCTCATCTACAAAAAGGATTATGTTTTTGGCTTTTCTAATCTCGTTTAATATTCTCTCCATCCGTTTTTCAAATTCTCCTCGATATTTAGTTCCCGCTACCACTGATCCTAACTCAATTGTAACCACTCTTTTACCAAGCAAAGGCTCGGGCAGAGAACCATCGACTATTCTTTGAGCTATGCCTTCAGCAATAG
>JAUWJJ010000150.1 GCA_030607765.1 Candidatus Aerophobota bacterium | reverse complement strand
TCTGTCAATTCAAAAAAACCTTGCTGAGATTGAATCAATCCTTCCTTTTCAAGTTTCTTAATCGCTTCAGATATAAAAGAATAGAAAACGTTAATTTCCTCTTTTATGATATCTAATGAAACCTTTCCTTTTCTTTCGGCTAGTATTCTTAGAATATCTTCTTTTACTATTTTCAAAATAAATATGTCCTATGCAATTCTATATCTTTGAAACCGTCGGTATTATCCTTTTCCTTTGAGTTTCCGCTATCTCTTTAACTTCTTTGAGGACTTTCTCTGAAAACGGAGCCAATACTTCTTTGCTCAACGATCTTGCGTTCTTCATTCGAAGTATTCTGAAATATAGTTTCATCGGTTTTTCCATTCTTGTTACTATAAGCTTACCTTTGTCATTTTCTAACTCTTTTTTTATTATCCAACAACTTTCTTATATAAAATTTCTTATTTTTATATTTAAATAGATAATTGTCACAATAGTGTAAAAGAACCTTATGCATATCTAAAGTTAAGAGCTGCTACTATATCTTCTGGGTTCTTCCAATTTCAAACTCAAGAAAAAGCTCATGGAAACAAGTAAGGCAGTTAAGACAAAAAGGAATGCAAAAGAAATATATTGAATTACTACTCCACCGATCAAAGGGAAAAAAGCTGTTGGTGCAAGAAAACTGCTACTTAAACCTATATAAGTTGGTCGCCTTTTCCTGGGAGAAATGTCCAATAAGTAATTGGTATAGCCTATTCTACCTCCATTTATACAAAAACCAGCCAAAGCAAATACCAGAACAAAAGAAGAAGACAAATTTGGACTTATGAGAAGAGCAGTAACAGGGGTAAGGAAACTTGCAATCAGACTCATCTGAATAACCTTCCTGTTGCCAATATAATCCGATATATAGGCCCATAGAAAATTAGACAATAACCCACCCAGCATTTGTGCCGAGATAAAAAGCCCCACCATACCAAGGCTTATTTTAAGAATATCTTTGGCGTAAATAACATAAAAGGGCAAAGCTAAGCTGCCAGCTCCCCTTAAAAATTGGACGAGAAGGAACCTTTGATAATTTCTATCACCTTTTAAGGTTATCATAGCTTTCCTTAAAAACTGTCCAAATTTTAGCGAATCCTTATGCACTTCTTCTATAGGTTCCTTCACTGACCCCAAAGCAAAATAAGAAAAACTTATGAGTATGAAAGAAAGAAAAAATAAAAAGGCAAAATTTTTAGGAAAGGGTATTTCCTTATTTCCCAAGATCTGCTGAACTATCAATCCTGCTCCTATAGCCAGAACCCCACCAAAAAGCTGTCGATATCCGAAAAATCTTCCTCTCAGAGTAGAAGGAATAGCTTTTCCCCATATGTCCATAAAAGGTACACTAGCTACGCCTCCCATAAAAGTGAACAGTGTGAGTAAAAAAAAAGAGGAAGTAAAAAGAAAAAGGGATCGAGGGCTATCAAGAAAAAAGACGAATCCAGCCAGGATACCCCAACATAGAGCTCGGACGATAATGGCCTTCACCAATAGAGGCTTTTTATGAGTCCTGGTTTCTAATTTATTAGCTACAAACAACTGAGGTAAAACACTGCCCAGCCGGGAGAAAGAACCTCTTGTTTCTACAGTTGAGGCAAAAAGCCCGATGAGGATTTTAGAATTAGTTAAACTGCTCACAAATACTGGAAGAACAGTATTGGGATCGCTGAAACCCATTCCTCCAGTGAAAAATATTCCATGTAAAAGACCCATGGTGAAATTCCATTTCAGTTTATCACTCTTTTTATTTTTATCTAAAATCTTTACTTTCCCTTTCATTAGCTAATTCTCTTTATATCGCTTCTAATTTTACTCTGTCTCTGTTACTTTTTCTCCACAGTACGCTCTGAAAGAAGGTTTTTCAATCTGTCCAGAGATATTATATAAGGTTCAATCTCGAGTTTCATCCAGTCAGAAAACTCAAGGATTTTTTACCTTTCCATCCCTTTAATTTTATCTTTTTGAATTTTCTCAATTCTCTTGGAGGCGGCGCCTGGACTTGAACCAGGAATTAAGGATTTGCAATTCTTCCCCTTAACCATTTGGGTACGTCGCCCCCATTCAACTCTCTTTAGCTCTTCTGTACTTCTCTTTTGCCATGGTTTCTTTAACTGCTTCTTTGAACTCAAGACCGGTTTTAATAGGAACTCCCCAGAGATTTCTGCCAATGATTCTTCCTTCACCACCTGCTTCCATTATTACCTCAGTTGAATTCTTTAGAGCAGATTTTGCCTCTCCAGTTATTCTCGGTCCGCCAGAGAAAATCACAAAAGTTCTGGTTCCAGCTCCAACCACAATTTCAGCTCTTTTAATATGTTGCTCTTTAGTTAGAAGAGAATCGTAATTTGGCTTCTTTCCCCTTGTTTTCATTTCGTCTTCATAATCCATCAACTTTTCTTTATCTGGTTCAAGCTCTATGTACTTTGTTGCTTCGGGTATCTTATCACAATACTCCTTTTCTATAAACCCTTCATAGTTCTCTCTTTTTTTGGGTTCTACCACTGAAGGAAACTTTGTTTTAACTATATCCGCTCCCAGCGATTCAGCAGCAGAAACTGCATAGTGACACCACAGTAAACTATCCTTTTTAGTGGGGTCAGGTACCGGTCCTCTAGGATAACTCCACAAAACCAAAGCTAATCCATTATGGTGAGCTTCATCTCTAACTTTTCCTATTCTTTCTACATCTTCTCCGGTCTGTTCAGAGCCCAGATAAAAAGATAAACCCACCGCTGCAGCTCCCACTTCTAAAGCATTTTGTACTTGGCCGAACATGGTGTGACGAGGATAATTTTCTGTATTTGCCTTTCCAGTATAAAAATGACCATCCAGTTTTACCACCAGAGGAACAGAAGGATCGATATCATGTTGATACTTCTGAGCTTGACCTATAGATAGCACCAAAGCTGAAAAATCACCTTTATTAGCCAATTCTATCACTGACTTTGGCTTGGCTGCTCTTTCCCATTTCCATTGGTGACCAGGTCCGTGTTCAACTAATTGGTCAAAGGGAAGCCCCAGAAATGTGCCATTACCGGGCCCATGTTCGTAAAGCATTCTATTCAACTTCTCTATCACCCCTCTCCCTAAATGTTTCATCTCGCTAAGTCTTGGCCTATCAAACATTAAAGCACCTCCTTTTTAATTTTAGATTACCAAAATTTCTCAATCACCTGTTTAAAACGGTCCATATAATAATTAGGTAATTCAGGTATCTCAAAGAACTTTACTTCATCTACCTCATCTCCTGGAGTCAATTCTCCCTCATCTACTTCAACTAAGTATTTAATCACTACCATATCTCCATAAATTTCTTTGTTTTTTCAACCCTCTCCCTTGGATAATAGTGCGTCTTTACCTCCTAGTATATTTTAAAAAAAGCTTTATTTTCTCTGAAAGTTGCCCAAAAAGCAGATTTCCCGTTATTAAACTTACAAATGTGTCTTTCCTATAACATCCAATTTCCCTTTTTCCTTACTGAGTATCTGAGACTGAACTTTATCCTTTAGAAATTTTAAAGCCTCTTGCTTATCCTCATCCATAATTATCTCGTTACGCTCCTGTATATCCTTGTCATCTAAACTTACTGCTACTTTTGCCATCTTCGCCTCCTTTTTATTTTTATGTACCTACATTAGTTTAATTGTTTTAAAAGGACAGGCTATGGAACATTTGCCACAGCCAACACAAAAATCCTGCAAGGTATAAGGTACCTCCCAAGGAGCATCCTGTATTAAAATTCCATGAGGACACTTCGATACAGCGGCACATACTCCTGCATTACACCTTTCAGGGTGACACTTACTGTAATCTATTACAGCTTTTGGCTTTGGCATTTTCCAGACTCTCCTTTAGTAAGCTCAAGAACTAATGCTGTATTATATCCTCTGAGTTCTTCTAATCCCAAACTCAAAAGGCTTATTTATATAGTAACAAAAGATTTTGAAGGTCAAAGCAAACTCACTCACTGTATTTTCTAAAACTTAAAACATGAGCATTTGTATATCTATCCTCATGAATAAGCGTTTTAAAATACTTTTTTTCAAAATGAAAATTTGCCTCCTCTATTTCCCTTTTAGTCCCTTCCAGTTCCATGTGCTCTGGATAAACCGAAAGTAGGCCCTCAGATTTTAAAACTCAATAAACTTCTTTTAATAATTTTCTTCTCTCACTTAGTGAAAAATAGTAAGAATGCAAAATATCATAAAGCATGACCACATCAAAGGATCTATCGTGCAAGGGAATTTTTAGCTTC
>JAUWJJ010000054.1 GCA_030607765.1 Candidatus Aerophobota bacterium | reverse complement strand
CGACTACCTGGCAGGTTTGAAAACCTGCACTACATTTGTTTTCGCAGACTCTGGGCAACTACTGTAGCTTGCCGATTTATCGGCGTATTAAAAGCGCCCAATAAATTGGGCAACTACAATTGCCAGAGAAAACAAGAATTTTAGAAAAGCTAAACTATTACAGCTAAACAGATGAACAAAAATAAATGAAAGCGAAAAGTTTAATTAAGAGGTTATGGCAATTGCTTGCAGGAGTGATCTTTTTCTCAGTAGTTGTGATATTGTCAATTTTCTCTACAAGTGTTCTTGCCCAGGAATCATTAACAGATTACCTCCAACAGGCTCGTAGGGCAATTAAAGAGGGGAATTATGATTTAGCTATAAATCTTTATCAGTCTGTTTTAGAGGAAGATAAAGATAACTTCCTGGCTCAAGTGCAATTAGCAAGAACTTACTATTTTGCTGCCAATGCCAATTCACAGCACTACAGCCAGGCCAGTAGAAATTACAGGGTTGTTATTGATAAATGGCCCGGCTTTTCTCTTTCTTATCTTCATTTAGGTGAAATTGCCTATATTTTGGGTAAAGACTACGGGCAAAAAGGGGAAAAATCTCATGCTAATGGTTTATATGAGAGTAGTTTAATCTGGCTAAATCAGTATATCACATTGGAGGAAAAAGGAGAAGCTGCTAGCAACAAAAGAGATGCTATAAAGGGAAGAATTTTACTGGGTATGGTTTACAATAGATTAGCTCAGCGGGAAAAATCCAGGGAGCTAATAGCCAGAGCAGTAAAAGATTACAAAAATCTTGCTCCTCCTGAATGGGGCCAAACTCCTCTTTTTGATTTTTTCTTAAAAAGTGGGTTTGATTATATAAAAGATAAGTTACATCAGCAAGCATTAATCTATTTGGAGGGAGCTTGGCTGATAAATCCTCAACCCCAGATAGAATCACTAATTGAGGAAATAGCAAAAGAAAAAGAGCCTAAGTTTTTGTTAACAGAGCCTCTTTTTCCTTTAAGAGAGATACCATCCTCTCAAGAAAAACCTCTATCCGCTTCAACTGCTAAGTCTACTCAGAAACTGAGCTCTGAGATAAAAACCCGGATAGAAGAGTTGAAAAAATTGATAGAGGATATTCGCCAAAGAATTGAACAAATAGAGGAGAAGATATACCGAATAGAAGAAGAGACTAAATAAACCTCGTTAGAGAATCCTCTCTAAACGGGATATAAGGAAGATAAAAATGGGGGTATTGCTAATTATTATTGGTACTATTATTCCTCTTCTGGTTGCCTGGTGGGTAGCCTCTGATGCCAGTAAGAGAGGCTGCAGCAAAAGTACTATAATAGGATGGTTTTTAGGAATATGGTTTTTGCTTATTTTCTTTTTACCTCTTTACCTTATCCTTCGATCTAAAACTCCCAAGAGTAGCCAAGTGGATGAGGAGGAAAAAACTACTAAGGTATGTCATTACTGCGGAAAACTCTACCAAGGGAATCCTCAGTTTTGCCCTTACTGTGGACAAGAATTGGGGAACGGGCAACAAGAGTAAGAGGTGAAAACCGCTGGCTCAATAAGTCATTTTAATATTCTACCTTGTCCTGAGGAAGGTAGGGGACTTTAATAAAGATAACTTTTACCTGTTTTTCTGTGTCATTAAAAATATCATGCTTTTCAGGTGCTTCTATGCGAAAAGCATCACCTTCCTTGACTTGGTAATCTTCATCATCAATGATTATTTTAGGGGAGCCTTGAATAAAATAAAAGGGCTCCTCCACTTCTTGGTGAGAATGCACTCCGAATTTTTGCTGAGGTTTTAAAAGAATAACTCCCCAATCAATCCTGGGACCTCTCAAAATATATTTTACTCCCCAATCACCGCCCCTGTATTTACAATCCTTCTCATTTATTCTCTGCATTTTTAACCTCCCCTCATAAAAGCAAAGATAGGCAGACCTAAAGGTCTGCACTACGTCTTGATGAATATAGGCAAATATCATGTAGCTCAGGCCTTTAGGCCTGATGAATTTAGGCAGATCTAAAGGTCTGCACTACACTATTAATACCGCTATCCCCTGCTATCAACTACCATATAGTTTGTCGAATCTGAACTAAATTACCTTTTCCAGAATCCCGGTTAATTCAGCATCGGTTAAATCGCGGGGATTTTTACTCATAGTGCTGCCCTTGGATTGAGCTACCAAAATAGGGATATCTTTTTTCTCTATTTTCCATTCTCGAAGAGATGGAGGAATACCAACTTTATTTAAAAGCCCTCTTATTGCTTTGGGAACATCCCTTGCTCTTCCCACTTCCATTTTTTTAGCCATTTCTTGAAATTTATCTCTTCTAACTTCTAAATTAAGCTCTAATATATAAGGAAGTAAAACAGCACAGGCCAGTCCGTGAGGTATATTAAAGTAGGCTCCTAAAGGATGAGATAAACCATGTACTGCTCCCAATCCAGAATTGGAAAAAGCCATTGCTGAAAGAAGACTTCCCAGAGCTACCTTTTCTCGAATTCGAATATCTTTCCCATTCTCTACAGCCTGGGGAAGATTGTGAAATAAAAGACCTATAGCCCTTAAGGCAAGGGTGTCAGTAATGGGATTGCAAGCCCTGGAGATAAAAGATTCTATAGCCTGAGTTAAAGCATCCATACCTGAATGGGCAGTTATAGATGGAGGTGCAAAAAGGGTAAGTTCCGGGTCTACCAAAGCTACCTTTGCTATCATATAAAAACTACGGATGCTTTTTTTTATCTTCTTTTCACTGTCGGTAAGTACAGCATTTCTGGTTATTTCAGCTCCTGTTCCCGCAGTTGTAGGAATGGCTAAGAAAGGAATAGCGGGTCTTTTTATTGTTTTTCCCAAGTAATATTCCCAGACCGTTCCTTCCTGAGGTACCAAGCAGGCAATAGACTTGGCGACATCCAAGGAACTTCCCCCTCCTAATCCTATAACTACAGAAGAGGTTTGTTTTCGAGCAAAATTAATTCCTTCATTTACCGTAGGTAAGGAAGGGTCAGGCTCTACTTTATCAAAGATATCCACCTTTATCCCTTTTGAGTTAAGATCATCTGTTAGCTTAGTTAAAATACCGGCTTTTCTCATTGCTGAACGACCGGTTACCAAAAGAGCATTTTCCCCAAAGTTAGCAGCTTCTTCTTTTAATTGGTTAAGGACGCCACATCCAAAGATAATTTTTGGAGGATAGGTAAGGATAAACACTGCCTTCTCCTTATTTTTAAATTTAGGGTTTGCAAAGGGTATCTGGAGTATAGTTAGCCTCAAGAGCTATTTCTCTTGTTTCAAAGATAATCTTATTTTTCTCACTTATTCTCTTTCCTCTGGGGCAACCGGGATGATGAAATTTCCTGGATTTCCTGCTGGCTATATAGTAAGGCTTATCCTCTTTCTCAATAGCTAAAAGAACATCTTCTTCCTCAATAAATTCATACTCAAGAGGAATAAGTAATTTGCGACGGGCATTTTTGCTTAAAGCATCCAGGGAAACAAAAAGATAAGGCTGGATCTTTTTTAATTTACCTATTCTTATCCATTCATAGTAAGCTCCCCTGACCAGAGCACCAATCCTGTTTCCCTCACTCTTGGCTAATTGAGCCCAGGCAGGGATTAAGGAGGAGTGTTTACCAGAGATATCCTGAGCTGTGCTAACGCGATATCTTTTCTTTTCACCCCACCTGTTTTTAAGATAAATGGTTTTAATGGGAACAGGATTTCCTCCTACTAAAAGTTGAGAAAATCCCAGGGGTTTCCACTTCATTTCTCATTTCCAACGAAACTTTCCGAATCTCTCTTAAAATTTTAGTATTA
This sequence comes from Candidatus Aerophobota bacterium, assembly GCA_030607765.1. The sequence continues at coordinate 3,366 of JAUWJJ010000054.1, read as the reverse complement.
TTAAAGTTGAAAACCAAACTCCTGCTAATTCTATCTCTTGATCACTGAACTGTATTTATCTATACCCAAGTAGAGAGTTTTAACAAGGGCAAAAATAAAGTAGCGGGTCTTAGTCTTTACCATTAAGAACCCGACAAGCCAGTCGGATTGCTTCTTCCTTTTGTTGGATTTTACCACTGATTTGAGCCTGGTGTATTTTTTCTAAAATTATAGATACCTTGGGACCCGGTTGGATACCTAAAAACTTGATCAGCTCATCCCCGGACACTAACTTAGGAGGATGCAGGATTAATACTTGTTTTTTAAAGAAAGTTACAATGACCTCACTACATAAGCGCAGGTAACTTGCATCCTCGGGCTTAAATGCAATTGCTGCAAGACAGGTTTCCACTGTTTCCTCTTTACCCTGTGAGAGGAATACGCTTATCTTGGATGAGTCAAGATGCTTATCTATTGATTCCTCAAGCAAAGGGAAAAGAGCTGTCACTTTTTGTATTAATTTTGTTTCTTTTTTGCCAAGTTTGAGAGCTTTAGTGACTTTTTCCGCTGCTTTTTTAGAAGAAAAAGGGGAAGTTAAGCTAATCATCTTTAGTAGCTTAAGTCGAGTTCCACCGCCTACTTTTCTTTTTAAATGTTGGCTGAGCTTTGGTTTAAGAGAAGAAAATGGTTCTGTTTCAAAGTTTAAGATTTTCTCTAAGTAACGTAGATTCTCCAGACGAATAGGTGTATCCAGTATCCTTTCCAATAGCTTCTTGGCAGCAGGATGGGTTAGATGATCTCCGGCTTTGGGATTACTTAAAATGAGAAAGATTTCTTCCTTAATTCTTTCTGCCGATACTTTATCGATAGACTGGTATTTTTCAAGAATCATATTCAATAGATTCTTTTCTATTTCAAATCCTAACTGGGATTTAAGGCGAAAGGCTTTTAGCAGTCTAAGCGGATCATCATCCAGAGCTTTGTTGGTAACCAGTGCTATTTTACCGTTTAATAAATCCTCTAAACTATTTTTTATGCCAATTAGGTAAAGGTGAGGATTATTTAAAGAGTTTGAATCCAGGTCAAGAGCCAGGGTATCTATGGTAAAGTCTCTTCTGTTTAAATCAGATTCAAGGGTGGAAGATTTTTTCAGAGTGAAATCTAACTGACATCCCTCGTTAAGGACTATCCTTCTTAGCTCGCTGTTTAGACAGATGGGAGATTTTCCGTACTTCCGGGCAAATCTTTCTACTGGCTCAAAATCTGAGCCATCAAGTACAATATCAAAATCTCTACTCTCTCTTCCCAGCAAGCTATCCCTGATAAATCCTCCTACAAGCCAGGCTTTCTTTGTCTTTTTTGTCTTAATGAAAGATGCAAGAACAGGATTGCGAAACTTTTGGCTAAGGTAAGACCATCTCAGGACACTGCTTGAACCTCTTTCTTTGCGAATCTTATCTAAAATTCCATTGACAAATTTTCCCGAATCTAAAGTTCCATAACGCTTGGCTATCTCTACAGCTTCATTTATAGTTACTGCGGGTGGGATTTCTTTTAAAAAGAGAAGCTCGTATATACTAAAGCGAAGAATATTTCGATCTATGGTAGCCATCCTGTCCAGAGTCCAGTTTCTGGCGTACCTTTTAATTATATCATCAAGTTGGGGTAGAAAATGGCAAGTTCCCTGGATTAGTCCGCGGGAAAACTCCTCTACCTCTGGTTTGAAATGATAGCAAGAGAGAACAATTTTCAAAGCTTCCCCTGCCGAAACTTTCCTTATATCCGTTTGATAAAGAATCTGTAGAGTAAGCTCCCTTGCCTTTCGTCTATTTTTCATTCCTTAAACCTGAAAGAAAACCCGGATAAATTTTCATCTTTTATAAACTAACACACTTCTTAGCTTTGTCAAATTTCAAAAGTGATAAAGTTTTACTTCGGTTTCAGGAAAAATAGTGCTAAAGCAATGTAGTGCAGACCTTATAGGTCTGCCTATCTTGGCGAATCTTGTGCCCTGCGTCACAACAATAGAAAGTAGCCGCAACCTTTAGGTTGCGTAAGTAGGTTAGGGTAGCCGCAGGATTTATCCTGCGCAAACAAACGCAGGCTAAAGCAAACAAACGCAGGCTCTGAGCCTTGCGGCTACCAGATTATAATAATTGACCTTGTACCTTCCCTACCCAAGACCAAAAAGTGTTTTTCAACTCCAGCCCGGAGGGTAGAGCCTTAATCTTGTCAAACTCCTTAAAAGATGCTATGCTAAATTACAGAAAGGTTAAGAACAGGTAAGTTTTCCTAAAAAATGCGAGATTTCTTGCCTGTCATTACCAGGAGCGAGATTTCGCGCTAACGCTTAGAACAAGCTTTGCAATCTAAGCTGTTGCGAATTATAAAAGGTAAAAACTTGCAATGATAAGCACTGTGGAAGGTTTTACCCTTATTGAAGTTTTAATTGCAATATTTATAATAGGGGTAAGTTTGATGGGCCTGGCAATTGGCTTTTCCAGCGGACTTGTCTGGATAGAGGAAGTAAGTGAAACATCTCGAGCTAATCGGGTGGTTCAGGAGAAAATGGAGGAAATAAGGGGGATTGATCCTGCGGATATTCCATATGATACAGAAGAGACTAAACTCGATAAATATAATGTACACGTAGATTCTCCTGTGCAGATTGAAGTTGGTTTAACCCAGGTAACTGTTATAGTAACCTGGATCTCTCATTCAGGTAGAGAGCAATCCCGCAGTTTAGCTACCTATGTTACTAAAGAGGGGATTAATAAGCAATGAAACTTTTTCTCAATATTAATGAGAAAAAAGGAGTTACTGCAGTTGAGCTTTTGATAGCCTCAAGTATTGTCCTGGTTATCTTAGCAGTAGTTACTCTTATATATATAAGCACCAACCGAAGTTTTAAATTTGGGCAGGTTAATCTTAACTTTGAGGCAGATTTAAGATTAGCTATGGACTGGTTAACCAGGGATATCATGCAAGCTGAAAATATATCTCCAGCTACAGTCACTTTACCAATTTCTGGAGATGAATTTACTGTAATAATGCCCTCTTCTATCTGCGATGATATTATATATACCCTTTCAAGTAATAAACTACAAAGGACTATTAGTGGTAGTACTCCTAAAACTATTATTGGGGATGTGAATGAGGTTGAAATAAGTATAGTTACTGGCGATACGGTAGCCATCACTTTATCCTCTATCAAAACTATATTTGGCAAGGAGCACCAGCGCACCTTAACCTCTAAGGTTACTATGCGCAACTGATAATCTGTAGTCACAAGATTTATCCTTTGTAGTTGCCTGATTCATCAGGCGGTTTGTAGTTGTCCCATTCATGGGGCGGTTTTAATGCGCCGATAAATCGGCAAGCTACAGT
>JAUWJJ010000181.1 GCA_030607765.1 Candidatus Aerophobota bacterium | reverse complement strand
GGTCTTTATTGTGGGAGGATTTGTGAGAGATACGCTCTTAGAAATAGAAAATCTGGATATTGATCTGGTAGTAGAAGGAGAAGGGATTTCTTTTGCCCGGGAGTTATCCCGGGAATTGGGAGCACATATCTTAGTGCACCGGGAGTTTGGAACAGCTACTCTTAAGCTTCCTGGTGAATTTAAGTTGGATATAGCAACTTCTCGCAAAGAATTTTATCCAGAGCCAGCAGCTTTACCCAAAATTCAACCAGCTTCTTTAAAAGAAGATTCTTTTCGCAGGGACTTTACAACTAACTCAATGGCTATTAGTATTGACCCGAAAAGTTTTGGGGAACTTATAGATTTTTTTGGGGGAAGAGAAGATTTAAAAAAGAAAAAAGTTCGAGTTTTGCATTCTCAAAGTTTCATAGATGATCCTACCAGAATATTTAGAGCTATAAAATTTGAGCAGAGATACGGATTTCATATAGAAAAAAATACTCAAAAGTTAATTGAATTTGCCCTTAAAGATAAAGTTTTTCATAAATTGAGCGGAAAAAGGGTCAAAGAGGAGTTGATTCAGATTTTGGAGGAGGATTATCCAGAAAAAAATCTTGATAGGATGGAGGAGATAGGAATTTTAAAGATAATTCATCCCAAAATCTATTTAACTAAAGAGAAAAAAGAGATTTTAAACCGTTTAATAGATGTTATTGCTATTTACGAGACCCTATGGGGAAAAAGAATTAGAAGATGGCTGGTTAGATTATGTGTGTTATTGGAGAATCTGGAGATTGAGGAAATAACTCAGTTATCTTCCAAGTACACCTTTAGGCGGGAGGAAAGACAGATTCTTATCGGGGCAAGAAAGGATGTAAAATCTATCCTGAAGGAACTGAAAGCTCCGAAAATTCTGCCCAGTTTTATCTACTATTTACTGCAGCCTTTTCCTTCTGAGATTCTTCTTTTAGCTATGGCTAAAACAACAAGTAAAATAGTTAAAAAAAGAATGTTTTCCTATCTGTCTCATCTGCAGAAAGTAAAGGTGGAGGTAAATGGGGAGGACTTAAAAAAATTAGGATACAAACCATCCCCTAAATTCAGTCAAGTCCTGAAAGAGGTAAAAAAGGCGAAGCTAAATGAAATTGTTAAAACAAAGGAGGAAGAGCTCGCTTTTATAAAGGAAAAATTTGGTAACAGTTCAGCCACTAAGTCACCAGGACACAAAGGAGTGATATAAATTTTAAACTCCTGATGATATTAAGAGAATTATTACATAATCTTGGTGTCTTTGTGTCTTGGTAGCTAAATAATTGAAAGTTTTTAAGGAGAAAACCAATGAAAGTAATTATTCTTTTGTCTGCAATAGTAATTTTATTTTTTTCTATAATTATTCATGAGATTTCTCATGGATTGATGGCTGAACGCCATGGAGACCCTACAGCGAGAATGATGGGAAGAATAACACTTAATCCCCTTCCCCATATAGACCCCATTGGCACTCTTCTTTTACCTGGAATTATGATTTTAATGAACTTATTTGGAAGCTCTTTCCCTATATTTGGTTGGGCAAAACCTGTACCTATTAATCCCCAAAACTTAAATAATCCCAAGCGAGACATGATGTGGGTAGGGATGGCCGGTCCAGCAGCTAACCTGGGTATTGCTATCTTTTTTTCCATTGTTTTTCGCCTTTTAGTACGAGGGGTATCCTTGGGAGGAATAATTCTTTTTTATGGGATAGCAATAAATTTGCTTCTCGCCTTCTTCAACTTAATTCCCATTCCCCCTCTTGATGGGTCCAGAATATTATCGGGAGTTCTTCCAGAAAGATACAGCTATCGAATGAACCAAATTGAGCCTTTTGGTTTTATAATTTTAATTATTCTGCTTGTAGGAGGGGCTCTTAACCTTATTTTCTCCCTTATTTTAAGGTTAGCTGCTCTACTAACTGGAATGTCCATGTTTTAAACAATTTCTACTTCCTTTTCTCCCTTTACAATCTCTCCTATAATTTTTGCTTCTTCATCCTGGCTATGTAAAAAACCAACTATAGGTTGAGCATCTTCAGGAGAAACCACAAAAATCATTCCTATTCCCATATTAAACACTTTAAACATTTCCTCATCGCTAATTTTAGCTTTCTCTTGGAGCAAGGAGAAAATAGGAGGAATTTCCCATTTTTCTCTGTAGATAAGAGCTTTACAGTTAGAGGGAAGAATTCGAGGAATATTCCTCAGTATTCCCCCTCCAGTAATATGGGCAATTCCCTTTATCTTAAAATTTTTTAAAAGAGCCCCTATCTGAGGTACATAAATACGGGTGGGCTTTAAAAGTTCAAATAAAAGATCCTGGGATAAAGATTCTCCTCTTTTAAAGAGAATCTTTCTTACCAAGGAGAATCCATTACTGTGAAGTCCGGAAGAGGTTAATCCTAAAATTTTATCCTGAGGCTGAACAGTTCTACCATCGATTATCTTCTTTTTTTCCACTATTCCTACAGCAAAACCAGCCAGATCATAACATCCTGAAGGGTAAAAAGAAGGCATTTCTGCTGTCTCCCCCCCTAAAAGAATGCAATCTGCTCTCCGACACCCTTCTAATATTCCTGAAATAATTTGTTTACCCACTTCCAAAGAAAATTTACCCATAGCTATATAGTCAAGGAAAAAGAGGGGCTTTGCTCCCTGAGATAAAAGGTCATTAACACACATAGCTACCAGGTCTATCCCTACAGTGTTATGCCGATTAGCAGTTTGAGCAATTTTTAGTTTGGTTCCCACTCCATCCGTGGTGGCTGCTAAAACAATTCCTGGATACTTTTCTCCTAAGTCGTATAGACCTGAAAAACCACCAGTTGGAAGGATAACTTTGGCTGTGGTAAAGTTACTTACTTTTTTCTTTATCCAGCGAGAAAATTCCTCTCCTTTCTCTATATCTACCCCTGCTTCTTTATAGGTAAGTTTTCTATCCGTCTTTATAATTCCTTAGGAAATTTGTAATTCTAACTCGTTTCCAAAGAGTATTTCCCTTGTTTATCTTGTTAACTCATTCACCTTTGCCTTTAGCCCTTTACTCTTTTTATTTTTCAGTGTTTTCAGTGGTTAATTTCCCTTGTCTCGAATATGTATTTAGTTTGGGAACGAACTTTCAAGGGATATTTTCCTGTGAAACAAGCTGTACAGTAATTTTCAGGGTTCTTAACGCAACTTAGCATTCCCTTTAGAGACAGGTAACCCAGGCTATCTGCTCCTATCTTTTTCCTTATTTCCTCTACACTACAGGTAGAAGCAATTAGCTCTTTTTGCACCGGGGTATCAATTCCAAAAAAACAAGGGAATTTAATGGGTGGAGAGTTTATACGAAAGTGAATTTCCTTAGTTCCCCCTTCCCTGAGAAGACCAATTATCTTACGGCTGGTAGTTCCTCGAACAATGGAATCCTCTGCAAGGACAATTCTTTTTCCCTTTAAAATTTCTCTAATTGGGTTTAATTTTATCCGAACCTCCATATCCCGAACAAACTGGAGAGGT
>JAUWJJ010000019.1 GCA_030607765.1 Candidatus Aerophobota bacterium | reverse complement strand
CTGCAGTTTGTTTACTATATCCAGTCCCCTTTTTCCTCTGGGTCTCTTAATGGAAGAAGGAGAATCGGCAATTTGTTGACCCTCGGTAAGGATAAATTGAGGTATAACCAGAACCCCTTCTATGAAGCCAGTTTCGCAAAGTTCCACTATTCTACCATCAATTATAACCGATGTATCTAAAAGTTTACGTCCTCCCCTTATTACAACTTGAGATTTTTTACCTATAAGATAGAAAAAGAGATCAAACAGTTCCCTGGTTTTATTTAAAGCAATTGTTAATCCTGCACCGGCACCTATTAAATTTATCACTAAAAGGATAAAGGGAGCGGATAGCTTTAAAGGTTCAATTAAAAGAAGAGGATAAGCTAAAAGATTAGCTATAACAATTCCTCCCCCTAAACCCATTCCACCAGCAATTAGTTTTCTTACAGAGATTCGAGAAAAACTTATCTCCATAATTACCACTACGGCAGTTATGCATCCACCAATTAAAGTAGGTATCCGGGGATTTACTCCCATAGATGCAGATATCCCATAGCACACCGCAGCTATTAAAATAATAAATAATATGCGTAGTTTTATTTTTATTTGCATTTTTAGTTAACTTCTCCATTTGTTTTTTTAATATTTTTTCATTAAAGCCCTATTTCTAAGGTGCTCCAGTTCAATTTTAATTAAATCAGCGCTTTTTCCTCCAACTTCATCAATCTTTGTCAAATCATTGGGGGTAGCTTTAATAATATCCTGCAGACTACCCAACGACTTTACTACATTTTCTACTACTATCTTAGGTAAACGAGGAATTTTTGACATAACTCTGTAGCCTCTTGGAAAAACTAAAACATCTAAATTTTTTTGCTTTATTTTGTAACCCAAAACTTCAGCAACAGTTGTAAGATCTAAAAGTTCATCTGAGGTAAGCACTTTTAATTTAGATATCACTTTATTGTGATCATCTCTAACATAATCCTGGATTATTTGCTGGGTTTCCTCCAAACTTTCTCTCACTACTTCCTTCAATTGCATCCGAATTAAACGAGCTTCTTCTCCCAATTCCACAATATATCTATCAACTTCTTCTTTTATTCTTCTTATCATCTCACCTCTTTGAATAACCTTTACTACATCAAAGAGCATTACCTCAGTCTGAAATTCTAAGACTTCTAATTCCACCAAAACATTATCAAAAACCTCTCTGTATCTTTCCAGAGTTTGCAGAGATTGATTAACCCTGCGCATAAGCTCAGGTAAAGACTTTAGCACATATTTTATCTCTCCTTGATACAGGGTGATAATCTTGCGAGATTGAGAAATAGCTATTACCGGACAATTGGTTTGTTTAGCCATTCTCTCAGCATTTTTGTGTCTGGTCCCTCTTTCTTTGCTGGGGATAAGATAATCAGTGACCAGTTGAGTATTAGCATAGAGGATTCTTTTCGCATCCCGGGAAAGAATAATAGCTCCATCCATTTTAGCCAGTTCTGCTAAAGCTGTAGATGTAAGGGAATAATCTATCTGAAATCCTCCATCTATAGCGCTAAGCACCTTTTCCGTATCTCCAACCACAATTAATCCTCCTGTACCCAATTGGAGGATCACTTCCAGTCCTTGCCTTAGAGGAGTACCAGGTGCAACTAACCTGAGCAATTTTCCTAATTCTTCCTCAAATTGAGTATTCACTGCCAATTAATTTCCCTCCAATCCTTTTCTCAGGGCTTCCTCAATTTTTTTCACTCCAATAAGCTCTATCCGTGATAACTCTTGGTTCCCCTTTAGCCTTTGTAGTTCTGAGGAAGGCAAAAGACATCGGGTAAATCCCAGTTTAATGGTTTCTTTTATCCTCTTTTCTATAAATCCCACTGGTCTAATTTCTCCATCAAGACCTATTTCTCCTAAAACTGCGCTACGGGAAGATGCAGGTTTATTGGTTAGACTGGAGATAATAGCCAGGGCGATAGCTAAATCGCAAGCAGGCTCATCCACTCTCATTCCTCCGGCAACATTTATATATACATCCTTGTTAAAAAAACGAAACTTCCCTCTTTTCCCCAGAACAGCTAACAATAAACAGATTCTATTGTAATCCACTCCCTGGGTTATTCTTCTGGGAATAGCTAAATTTGAATTACTTACCAGAGCCTGAATTTCTACTAAAAAAACTCTGCTTCCCTCTACAGTAGGCACTATGACTGTTCCTGGTGCATTGGTATCTAAAAAAGATTCCCTCAAAAACAATCTGGAGGAATCAACTACTTCTTTTAGTCCTTCTTTCTCCATCTTAAAGATGGCAATTTCTGATGTAGGTCCAAATCTATTCTTTGTAGCTCTTAATATTCGGTACTGATAATCCCGGCTACTCTCAAAGTAAAGAACTGTGTCTACCATATGCTCCAGAACCCTTGGTCCGGCAATAGCTCCCTCTTTAGTCACATGACCTACTAAAAAGATGGTTATATTTTCCTTTTTAGCTACCCTCGTAAAATGAGTTGTGCACTCTCTAATTTGGGTGATGGAGCCAGGAATAGAGTTTAAATCTTCTAAATAAATACTTTGAATAGAATCTATGGCTACTACCCGGGGTTTTAACTTATCTATTTGTTGAAGGATAATCTTTAAGTTTGTCTCTGGTAAAATATAAAGGAAAGGAGAGTTTACTCCCAGACGTGAAGCTCTCAATTTAGTCTGCTGTGCCGATTCTTCTCCCGAAACATAGAGAATGGAATCTTTGAGATAACTTAACTTATCTACTACTTCCAACAAAAGAGTGGATTTACCAATGCCTGGTTCTCCCCCAATTAAAATCAGGGAACCGGGAACTATTCCTCCCCCCAGAATACGATCAAATTCAGAAATTCCACTGTGATAGTAATTTTTAGTTGAGATTTTAATTTCATTTATAGTTTTAGGAGCAGAAATAGCAGAGGGAGAAAAAAGTTTTTTCTCTTTTACCATTTCTTCATATAAACTGTCCCATTCTCCACATTCCGGACATTTCCCCATCCATTTAAGAGAAACATACCCACATTTCTGACAGACAAACCTTGTTTTGTTTCTCATATTAATATCCCTTCTTGATTATGTCCATACTCTTTAGAGACTTTCCCGTCCCAATAGCTACACAAGAGATAGGGTCCTCCGCCAGGTAAGCTGATATCCCGGTTTCCTTTTCTATCAAAAGATCAAAATTTTTTAAAAGACTTCCTCCCCCGGTGAGAACAATTTTTCGATTTATTATATCCGCTGCCAATTCTGGAGGTGTTTTTTCTAAAACTGTCTTGACCCCGGTTATAATGAAAGATAAAGGTTCGGATAAAACCTTGCATATCTCCTCAGCACTGACTTTAATTTTTTTGGGAAGACCGCTTATCAAATCTCTTCCTTTAACTTCCATTTCCTCATCTTTTGGAGGAAGCGTAGCATAACCAACTTTTTGCTTTACCTGCTCGGCACTAATCTCTCCTAAGGCTACATTGTATTCTTTTTTTATATACCTCACAATTGCCTCATCCATTTTATTTCCTGCTACCCGAATAGACTCTCCAACCACGATACCTCCTAAAGAAAGAACAGCTATATCAGTAGTTCCTCCACCCACATCTACAACCATACTTCCTTCAGGTCTGGTTATATCTACACTTGCTCCTATGGCTGCTGCTTTAGGTTCCTCAATCAGGAAAATTTTTTTTGCCCCTGCCCGCATAGCTGCATTCACTACTGCCCTTTTTTCCACTGAAGTACCTCCGGTGGGAATACAAACCATAAGATAGGGATGAAAAAGTTCCCATCTACCACAGATTTTCCTGATGTAGTATTTGAGCATACTTTCTATGATTTCATAATCATCGATTACCCCATCTTTCATTGGTCTAAGAGCTATAATATTCCCAGGAGTTCTGCCCAGCATTTCCTTAGCTTTACTTCCTATAGCCAAAATTTCTCCGGACTCACTATCTATTGATATTACTGAAGGTTCTTTAAAAACCACCCCCTTTCCCTCTAAATATATTATAATAGTAGTAGTCCCAAGATCTATTCCTATTCTTTTACCTTTAAAAGGCATTTAACCCTCTTTTCTTTTTATCTTCACTTTAAGCTGAGAAAGTTTTTCTTCTAATCTTTCGTATCCCCGGTCAATATGATGAATCTCAAAAATTTCACTTTCTCCTCGGGCTGCTAATCCAGCTAATACTAAAGCTACTCCTCCCCTTATGTCAGGAGCTGTTACCGGGGCTCCTGATAGGAAAGGAACTCCCTCAATTATTATTCTTGAGTTTCCTTCTTCAATCTGAGCTTCCATCCTCCTCAATTCAGGAACATGGGTAAATCTATTTTCGAAGATATTTTCCTCTATTATACTTTTTCCTTTAGCCAGACAGGCTAAAGAGGATAACTGGGGTTGAAAATCTGTAGAAAAACCAGGATAAGCAAGAGTCCTTGCTCTAATAGGGTTAATATCAGATTCTCCATTAACTCTTATAGCGCTATCCGATATCTCAATTTTTACTCCCATCTCCTTTAATTTTGCAAGAAGAGCCCCAAGATGATCTGGATTTCCTCTTTTTAGAGTTATTTTTCCTTTGCTAATACCTGCTGCTATCATTACTGTTCCCGCGTCTATGCGCTCAGAAATAATAGAATAATTAGCGGAAGAAATTTCCCTTTTTCCTTCAATTTTAACAATATTAGTTCCCCCACCATCTATCCTTACCCCCATCTTCTTTAAAAAGTTAATCATGTCTAAAACTTCGGGAGTGCAAGAGGAATTTTTAATAGTAGTAGTCCCATTAGCTAAACAGGCGGCAAGAATTATATTCTCAGTAGCTCCCACACTGGGAAAATCAAAATAAACGTTTGCTCCTTGCAACCTTCTTTTGGCAATAGCTTCCACATATCCGTGTTTTATTTCAATTTTTGCACCCATTTGACTTAATCCCTTTAAGTGCAAATCTATAGGTCTTCTTCCAATGTTACAACCCCCTGGTAGGGCTACCCGAGCCCTGCCCAAGCGGGCTAAGAGGGGGCCTAAAATTAGAAAAGAGGCTCTCATTTTCCTTACCATTTCATAGGAAGCCTCATATTGGATCAGATGCCCGGCATTAATCTTTAATTTCTCTCCCTTCCTTTCTACTCTTACTCCCAATTCTTTTAAAGCTTCTCCCATAACTTGAGTATCGGTTAAATAAGGAATATTTTCCAGAAAGCACTCTTCCTCTGTCAAAAGACAAGCAGCCATAATGGGCAGGGCAGCATTCTTTGCTCCACCAACCTTAACCGTACCTTCAAGGGGAACGCCTCCCTCAATAACAAATTTCTCCATTTTATTATTCCTTTTAACAGTTCCGCCACTAAGTCACTAAGGCACAAAGAAGTGCCATAATCTCGTTAATCTGTTAATGTGTAGAAGTGTAGAAGCACTTTACTCATTCACCTTTTAGCCTCTTATCCATTTACCCATTAACGCTTTCACACATTTACGCATTTATCTTGGTGTCTTCGTGTCTTTGTGGCTGAATAGTAATTATTCCTTGTATTACTGTAAAGAAGGCTCAATTATCACGATTTGAGCTTTTGACCTTAACCCTACTATCCAAGCCTCCATAGCCTCTCCTATCTTTATTTGGAACAGATAATTTTTAAGTTTATCTCTCCACTCACTGAATAGAAACTTTCTTTCATCCGTTAACTTGATAAAGCAATAATAATCATCCTCAATTTTAAACATCTTGCTTACTTCCCCCTTTTTCAGTTTCATAATTTCTTCTCTTAGGGAAGGTTTTATCTGAAATAAACTAAACCACCCTAAGTTCCCTTCTTTTTCGGCTTCTGGAGTTAAGGAAAAATTTTTTGCCAGAGTAGAAAAATCCTCTCCCTTTTCTAATAAATAACCAACCTCCTCTGCTTTATCTTTTCCCTCAACTATAATTTGAGCTATTTGAACCTGCTTTAATTTTTCCTGATAGGATTGATAGAATCGCTCAGTATCCTCTTCTTTTTTCTCCTCACCTTGCAAGTAAGCTTTTAATCTTTGATAAAAATCCTCTATTTCATCTTCCCGTATTATGATTTCCTCTCTTATCTCCTCCGCCTTTTGAGACAGCAACCTCTCTTGAAGAACCTGTCCCCTAAGTCTTTCTTTGAATTCATCAAGGGACAATCCTTCTTTCCTTAAACTTTCTAAAAACTTCTCTTCAGAAAGATTTCCTCTGATTTTTTCCACGGTTTCTTCTACTTCAAGGGAAGAAACTTTTATTTTTCTTTCTTCTGCTTCTTGCTCAAGCAAAGAGTCATCTATCATCTGCGAAATAACTTTTTTCTCTAAGTCGCCATTCTCTATCCCCAGTTCTTTTCTAACAAGAAAAATCTCCCTTTGTAGCTCACCCTCAGTAATTATTTTCCCATTTACTGTAGCTATTACCCGATCCACTAACTCAGAATGGGACCACCCGGCATTAAATTTAAAAAAAATAAAGGTAAGACTTATCAGAAAAATTATAAAAAAAACTTTCTTCATTTTTTATTTCGTTTACGTATCTACTGAATTATTTTTCAATCTCTTTTAATCTTTAGCCCTTTGCCTTTTACTTATTTTCAGTGTCTTCAGTAGTTAATTATATCATATCTTTCATATTTTGTAAAATTTTCTTTAAATTTACTAAAAATTCTTCTCCCTTTCCTTTGCTCTCCAATATTAAATTTTTACTATCCAGAGGTAGTGTTTGAACACCAATTAGATTTTTTCTTATTTTTACTTTCTTCTTCTCGGTTAAGAGAAGAGAGTGAAAAAAACTAACCCAAATTTTAGAATTTTTTCTTCTTAAAGAGGTAACACCTAAGTCCTGAGATAATAGTTTTATTTCCAGCAGGTGAATGAGATTTCTTGCCGGATGAGGTAGGGGACCGTAACGATCTCTCAGCTCTTCCTTAAACTTCAGCAGATCTTTTTCGTTTTTAATCTCTCCAGTCTTCAGGTAAATATCCAATCTTTGTTCCGGGTAGGCCACATAAGAAGAGGGAATTCTTGCTTCCACTCCTAAATCAAGATTAATAGTAAAGGAAGGCTTAACTTTCTCTCCTTTTAATTTTTTAATTTCCCGGGAAAGAAGTTGAGAGTAGAGAGTAAAACCAACGGCTGCCATATGGCCGTGTTGTTCTTTTCCCAAAAGATTACCTGCTCCCCTTATTTGAAGATCTTCCATTGCTATACGAAAGCCGGCTCCAAAACCTTTAAATTGATTGATAATTTGAAGACGCTTCTTAGCTTTTTCAGTGAGCAATTTAGCAGGGGTAAAGAAAAAATAAGCGTATCCTTTTCTTTTCCCCCGTCCCACTCTTCCTCTTAGTTGATAAAGGTCAGCTAAACCAAATTGTTCAGCTCTTTCCACAATTAAAGTGTTTACATTGGGCATATCTATTCCTGATTCAATAATAGAGGTGCATACTAAGATACCGTATTTGCCCTGCAGAAAATCTCTCATTGTTTTTTCCAATTCTTTTGGAGAGAGCTGACCATGAGATATAGCAATACTTGCCCCGGGGATTATTCTGCTTACCTTAGCGGCAATCTGATTAATTTCCTTAACTCTATTATACAGATAAAATACCTGTCCTCCCTGTTCCAGTTCCACCTCAATAGCTTTTTTAATCAACTCTTCATTATATTCAGTTACCCGAGTTTCTACATTGAGTCTTTCCTCAGGGGGTGAAAGGATAGTACTTAATTGGCGGATGCCTGTTAAAGACATATAAAAAGAACGAGGAATTGGTGTAGCACTTAAAGCTAAAACATCTATAGTACTGTGCATCTCTCTTAATTTTTTCTTTTGTTTTACTCCAAATCTTTGCTCCTCATCAATGACTACCAATCCCAGATCTTTAAAATTAATATCATCTTGAATCAATCTGTGAGTTCCAATAATAATATCGACTTTCCCTCTCTTTAAATCTCCAATTATTTCTCTTTGCCTCCGAGGTAATTGAAATCGGGAAAGCATCTCTATATTCACAGGATAAGCAGCCATTCTTTCCTTGAAGACTCTGTAGTGCTGTTCAGCAAGGACAGTGGTAGGAACTAAAATTGCCGTTTGTTTGTTATCCATCAGAGCCTTAAAACTTGCCCGGATAGCTACTTCAGTTTTCCCGTAACCTGCATCTCCGCAAATCAGTCTATCCATAGGAAAAGAATTTTCCATATCTTTTTTTACCTGCTCTGTAGCCTTCAGCTGATCCGAAGTCTCCTGATAAGGGAAGGAAGCTTCGAACTCCAATTGCCACTCTGTATCAGAAGAAAAGGAATATCCGCAAACTACTTTTCTTAAAGAGTACAACTTTAAAAGGGAGGAGGCTAATTCCTGAGTAGCCTCTTTAACTCTTCTCTTTGTCCACTCCCATCTCCCTCCTTCCAAAGTATAAATTGGGGGAGGGTTATCGGAATCACCCACATATTTATGCAAACGATCAAGTTGATTAGGTGGCACATAAAGCTTGTCGGACCCTTTATAATTGATTTGAAAATAATCGTACTTTTCTCCTTCCATCTCAAGGGTGGTAATTCCTTTAAATATCCCAATTCCATGATCTATATGAACCACATAGTCATCTTCTTGAAGCTCTGTCCATTTTTGAATAACTCTGCTCCGGGGTTGAAGAGGCCATCTTTTTCTTCTTTCCTGGTATCTTCTAAAAATATCTTCATCGCTGATAAAAACATCTTTTGTCTCCCTTAAAATGAAACCTTTCTGGATATCCCCTGTGCTAATAACAGGAGAGGAAGTCTCATTAAGAAGAGAAAGCTCTTTCTTTAAATAAACCTGTACTCCTTTTTCTGAAATAATTTCTTGAAGTCTCTGTGCTTGTCCACTGGTAGAGGTAAGTATCGTTACCTGGTAGTCTTTTTCCTCCCATTTCCTGATATCCTTAACCAATAAATCAAGATTACCCCTGTAAGAACTAAGCGAAGAGGAAGAAACAGAGAAAGTTTCCTTTGGTCTCATCCAGAAGGTTTTCTGAGGCAAAGTAGAAAGGTAAAAATGGGGTCTTTGTAAAAGCAAAGAGATTAATTCCTGATTAAGCAATTTCTTCGCCTCTGCCTCAAAGGGCTCATCCACTATTAAAAAGTAGGATTGAGGTAAAGCTTTGATAAAATAGGACAGCTCACCTTTTTCTCTTTTAACCAAGAAAAGCTCATCACGAGAGGATATAGTAACCTCTTCCCTTTTCCTGATAGAGAGTTGATTTAAAGAATCAAATTCTCGAATGGATTCTATTTTTTCATCTAAAAGTTCAATTCTTATAGGGTTAGAGTACAGGGGTGAGTAAAAATCAATTATTCCACCTCTTACTGAATAATCTCCTTTTTCCTCTACCAGGGAAGAAAATTCATAGCCTTTTTGTGAGAGGTTTCTTGAAAGATTATCGCGAGATATACTTTCCCCTCTTTTGAGATGAAGGTTATCCTTCTCTATTAGGTCTATAGAGGGAACTTTTTGGAGGAGAGTGGATAGGGGAGTTACTAGCAGAATTTTATTCTTTTTTTGTAATTGGTAAAGAATTTGATAGCGGGGAGTAGATGAGTTTTCCTTTTTAAAGGGAAGAAAAAAAACATTTTCTTTTCCGTAGAAGGTAATTAAGTCGCGGTAAATGTCCTCAGCTCTTGAGTCATTAACGGTGAGGTAAAGTATAGGGGAGGAGAGTTTTTGCCACAATAAAAATACCCCATATGCTTTAGCTTCTGGAACTAACCCATACAACCAAAAGGGATAATTTTTTTCATCTTTACCGTGCAAAAATCTCTTAGCCTTAGGTAAAACCACTTACAATTTTTTCTCCTTTTAACTTCTTTCGCAGAGGATTAAGAAGTCGATCCATCCCTCCATTTAAAATTTCCTCTAAGTTATACAGGGTTAAATGAACCCGATGGTCGGTTACTCTACCCTGAGGAAAATTATAAGTGCGAATACGCTCGGATCTTTCCCCTCTTCCAATTTGAGCCTTCCTCTGCTGGGAGATTTTATTTTTTTGCTCCTCTTCAATTTTCTGGAGAAGTTTAGATCTCAAAATACGCATAGCTTTAATCTTGTTTTGGTATTGAGAACGCTCATCCTGGCATTGAGTCACGATCCCTGTGGGAATATGGGTAATCCTTACTGCTGAATCGGTAACATTTACGTGCTGCCCACCTGCTCCCCGGGAATGAAAAGTGT
>JAUWJJ010000189.1 GCA_030607765.1 Candidatus Aerophobota bacterium | reverse complement strand
GGTCCTCATCTCCTGAAGAATCCCCCTTTGTGGAAGTAGGGGATGAGGTAAAGCCGGGACAGACCCTTTGCGTTATTGAAGCTATGAAAGTAATGAATGAGATAATCTCTGAGGTGAAGGGAAGGGTAAGTAAAATCTTGGTGGAAAATGGGCAACCGGTAGAGTATGGTCAGGAGCTTTTTTTGTTGGAGGAATAGGTGTTTACCAAGATACTCATTGCCAATAGAGGAGAAATTGCTCTTCGCATTGTTAGGGCTTGTAAGGAATTGGGAATCCAGTCAGTGGTAGTTTTTTCCAGGGAAGATGAAAAATCTTTGCCAGTTATGTTTGCCGATGAGGCTATTTGCATTGGACCACGTGAGCCTGCGGAAAGTTACTTAAATATCCCCCGTATAATTAGTGCAGCTGAGATAGCCGGGGTAGATGCTATCCATCCCGGATATGGTTTCTTGGCTGAAAATAAGTACTTTGCTGAGATTTGCCGCAGCTCTGGAGTAGAATTTATCGGTCCCCACCAGGAAGTTATCGGAAAATTGGGGAACAAGATTGAAGCTCGCAACATTTTATCCGAAGCTAACATCCCAGTAATTCCTGGTTCTAAAGGGATAGTGAAAGATAAAAAAGAAGCAGGAAAGGCGATATCTAAAATAGGTTATCCGGCGATATTGAAGGCGGCTCTGGGAGGAGGGGGAAGGGGAATGAGAGTGATAAAGAAGCACAGAGATCTGGATTCTCTCTTTGATTTAGCTCAGCAAGAAGCAAAAGAATCTTTTGGAAAAACCGCTCTTTATGTAGAGAAATATATAACTCCAGCAAGGCATATTGAATTTCAGATATTAGCCGATAAATCCGGCAAAGTTGTTCACTTTGGAGAGAGAAACTGTTCTATCCAGAGAAGATACCAGAAGTTAATAGAAGAATCACCCTCTCCTTTTATAGATGAGGTTTTAAGAGAGAAAATGGGAGAAGTAGCAGTTAAAGTGACAAAAACATTGAGATACACAGGAGCCGGAACAGTAGAATTTTTAGTAGATGAGGAAAATAATTTTTATTTTATGGAGATGAATACCCGTCTTCAGGTTGAACATCCAGTTACGGAAATGGTTACAGGAAGAGATTTAGTTAAAGACCAAATAAGGATTGCTGGAGATGAGGTGCTGAGATATGAGCAAAAGGATATTCAAATTGGAGGCTGCGCTATAGAGTGTCGTGTTAATGCCGAAGACTGGGAGAAAAATTTTATTTCCTGTCCAGGGAAAGTTACCGCTTTTCACATTCCTGGTGGTCCTGGAATTAGAGTAGATACCCATGTTTTTGCCGGATATACTGTCCCTCCATTCTACGACTCCCTGATAGCAAAATTAATAAGCTGGGGAAGAGATAGGGAGGAGGCTATCTCTCGAATGAGAAGAGCTTTAGAAGAATTTGTTATAGATGGAATAAAGACAACTATTCCCTTTTATCAGATTATTGTGGAGAACAAAAATTTTAAAAGGGGCAAGTTTTATACTAACTTTGTGGAGGAGGAGATAATAAAGTAGTTATTTACCGCAGAGGTCACAGAGTACGCAGAGAAAAACAAAAGTGAATAAGAAGGAAAAGCTTCTGCCAATTCATAAAGCCCAGTTATTGTCTTATCTTAAACTCTCTAACTGTAAAGTTGGGTTGTTAATTAATTTTAATGTCGAAGTATTAAAAAATGGTATTCAGAGAGTTGTTAATAGTTTCCCTGATTCTCCGTGGACTTTGCGTGCTCTGCGGTGAAGTCTTGATATCACTAAAAGATAAAAAGGAGGAAATTTTGGAAAGGGCCTATCAGATAGATAAAAAGGCAATTATTGGTTTGATCAAGAAGTTGGTAAGCCAGATTGAGGGGATTTATTCTCTTAAGCGGAGTCTGTTTGGCAGAGGTATTAAAATAAAAGAATCTGAGGAAGGGATGGAGATTTATTTATCTCTTGTTATTAAACAGGAAAGTTATGTTCCTCAAATTGTGGAAGAGACACAAAAAAAACTAAAAGATGAGATAGAGAAAACCCTGGGTAGCCCTGTGAAGAAAGTAGATGTGGTGGTTAAAGGAATTAAGTTTTCTCCCAAAACTTCATAGATAAATAGTAGCCGCAACTTTTAAGTTGCGCAAAAGAGGATTAACACGAAAGAGCGCAGGATAAATCCTGCGGCTACTGAATTATTTCTCTTAGGAATATCGGACTTTTTACTTTTTTTGACTTAAGACTATCAGACTATTTTTAATGGAGGTTAAAAATGAGAATTTACCAAAAGATTTTTTGGGTAATAGGATTAGTTGCTTTAGCTGCTCTATCCTTAGGAGGATTCTTGGTTAATATAGGACTTATTCCTCGCTTTGTTATCATTGGTACTCTTACTACTTTGGAACAGGATATAGCTATAGGGTTAGCTACTCTTGTAATTTTTGGGTTTTTATTTGTACTGAGTATCTATCTTCCAATTGTTACCTGGGTGAGGAAAGGAGAAGGAGGCCCTGCAATTCCTTTAAAAAATCCTTTGGGTGAGGTAAAGATATCACAGAAAGCTATCTGTGAATTTATCCAGAGGGTGGGTAAGGAAGTTCAAGGAGTGGAAGATGTAAAAGCTAAACTTAAGTCAACAGAAGAAGGAGTGGATGTTTCCCTCACTTTGTCTGCTCAAGCTCAAGGAGAGATTCCCAGATTGATAGATGAGTTGCAAACAGTGGTGAAAAACTATCTTAACGATACTGTAGGGATTGAGAGTGTGAGGGAGATAAAAGTTAGAGTAGCCAAGATTCTTTAATCTAATTTGGTATTGTACTAACAATGTAGCCGCAACTTTTAAGTTGCGTATATTTTCTTTTTTTGTTATTGCCAGGAGCGATGTAGTCGCAATCTTCAAATTGCGTTGATCCTCTGTCATTGCCAGCAGGAGTAAAGCGATAGGTAGCCTGCCGATTTATCGGTGCATTGAATTTGCTCAATAAATGGGCAACTACAGGTTTGTCATTGATAGGAGCGAGATTCCTTGCTTTACTCGGAGGTTCCGTAATCTCTATTTGACAAATTTTTACAGGGTGGTATACTATTTATCAAAAATACAGTAGAAATATTTCGCGATGTTCCAGTTTCAGGAAAACTTACTTTGTTATTGTAGCGCAGGTCGCAAGATTTGCCAAATCAAGCAGGCCTTTAGATTTGCACTACATCGTTAATACCCTTATTTTTTCCTGAACTGGACGCTATATGCCCGTGACAAATTT
>JAUWJJ010000112.1 GCA_030607765.1 Candidatus Aerophobota bacterium | reverse complement strand
TGCCCAATTCATTGGGCGAATTTAATGCGCCGATAAATCGGCAAGCTACAGCTCACAATGACAAATGAGCAATCTCTCCATTTTTTAGAAAAACTTACCTATTACAAATTTTTTTCTCTATATCTTGGAATAGCCATTTATTTTATCATACTAATTGGCCATTCATCTTTATGGCTCTAACATTGTGAATCCTGTTTTCGAATCCTCTTTGCGTTGAGCTGCGTTATCTATGATCTCAAGCACTATAATTTCCCCAATCTTCCAAACTTCAATGCCAGTTCTTATGCATCCTACCCTGGCCTTCCCCTCTCGGCCAAGTGCGGCATGCATATGCACTCGAGGCTGTCCATGGCTATCGGGAAAGATAGTACCTACTGCAGAAATCTCATGAACCCCCTGGAAAGTAAAGGTTAGAGGTATTACTGGTGTTGCTTCACCATCTTTTGGCCCGACAACAATTTTTCCCCCCCTAATTCCTCCTACAAAGATACACATACCACGTAATAAACTATTTTCTTTGGCGAACTTTTCTAATGCTTCAGGTAACTTATCTTTATCCTCCAATCTTACCACGAACATTCTTCCAACACTTCCTTCGCTATATTTCATTTTATTCTTCCTACAATATAAAGTATTAAGCTAATTACCCAACTAAGATTGTCTTTTCTTAATTGCGCTGCCTTCTTGTTTAAAAAAATCGTTACTATTCAGCCACCAAGACACGAAGACACCAAGATGAATGCGTGAATGTGTTGATGCGTTCATGAGTGAATGCGTGAAGAAGTAAAACGCATCTACGCTTTTACACATTAACCCTTAGCCTTTTGCCTCTTCTACATATCATTTCTTTGTGCCTTGGTGACTTAGTGGCTGAACTATTACAAAAAATCAATCTAAATATGCCTCTTTAATCATTTAAGAAACTTATAGCATAGAAAAAATTTGATGTCAAATACTTTTAAAATTTGTTTAACTGTTTGCCAGATGAAGTGGATGGTATTTTACTTTTCTTTTATCCTCCAGATATCCATTTTTTACTCCCAGGATTATTTTTTTACCCTGGTAGATAAGCTTCTCTATCTAACGAGGTTTGATTTAAGATTTATCCTGTGAAATAAAAAACATCTTACAGGGTAAAAGGATTAAAGCTGTATAGTATATTAAAAGAATATAGAAAGGAAATGAGCTTATCCTGGGACAGGCTATCAAAGATAGCATCTTAGAGTGAGGAAAAGAGAAAAAATTAACCACTCCTAACAGAGCCTCTATTGTTAGCCAGTTAGTGTTAGCTATTATTTGAGATGCTTTTAAGCTCACAATTCCCAGAAAACAAGATAAAAAACCCAGAGCAAGAATAACTGTAATTAAGGGAACAATTAAAAGATTAGTTACAATTCCGATCAAGGGAAGCTGATGAAAATAAAAAGCTAAAAGAGGAAGAAGGGAGAGCTGAGCTGCTGAGGAAATCGATAGGGGACCTTTTAAAAAAGAGGGGAGTTTTTTTAATTTATCCATAATATAAGGAGTAAGATAAACTATCCCTCCCACAGCAACAAAAGAAAGCTGAAAGCTAACTGTAAAAAGATTTAAAGGGTTAATGATGAGAATAAGTAAAGCCGCTAAGCTAAGAATAATTAGAGGAGAGGTTTGTCTATCCACTAAAAAACATACCAAACCTGTAGTAGCCATAAAAGTCGCCCTCACTACCGGAGGACGAAATCCGGTAAGAAGAGCATAGTACCATAAAAGAGGAAGGGCAAGAAAAGAGGTAAGTTTTGAAGAAAGTCCTGCTGTTCGGAATAAAAGAAAGATAATAAAAAGAACAAGCCCTACATTCAAACCACTTACCACAAGAACGTGGGCAGTACCAGTTTCTCTAGAGGAATCTAAGATATCCGGGGGTAAAGATTCCTTATCCCCCAAGAGAATCCCTTTTAAAATAGAGCGGTGTAGATGGGAAAGTGTTTTATCTATCGATTCCCTTACCCAGTCCCCTGATTTGTAAGCTAAACTAAAGATAGGATTGCCCCTCCCTTTTTCTATAAACTCTACCTTCCCTGTATTAACCTCAACCCATACCCCCCGATAGGATAGGTACCTCTGCCAGTCAAATTCTCCTTTTTTCCCTGCTCCCCGAGGTATTCTTAACTTGCCTTTAATCTTAATCCTATCACCATAATCATAATTTTTATAGGGAAAATAACTATTTACCCATACTTTACCGCTAATTTCCTCGATTTCTTTTCGCTGTCCCCCACCCTTCTCCTCCTCAAATTCTATCTTTTCAGCCTCTACTATAAAAGTAACTCTTTTTCCTCCCTTTAACTCAGGTCGATTTATCACTTTACCTGTTAGGTGTACCGCTTTGGAAGTAGGGGCAAAATTAATAATATGAGAGGGAAAGGGATAATAGTGGATGTAAAAATAGATAATTCCTATAAAAAAGGTAAGGAAAAGCAAAAGGTAAGCTGTTGTTTTTTCTTCTTTTTTTAAATAAAAGAAAAGGCCTAAGCTGAAAAAGGCAAGGATACCAAGATAAAGGGGAAGGATGGAAAAAGATAGGTATCTTCCCAAAAGGATACCTCCTATAAAGGAGGAGATAAAACAAAGAATGGGCTTTTTCATTTTCCATAAAATCTTGGAAAGATTTTTCCAGAGCCTCTCCCAGCATTTCTTGGTTGAGGAACCTGGTGGAGTTTTCTTTTTTTAAACACAGCTCTTCGGTTAAGTTTCCTTACGGGAAATCGGCTATCATAACCTTTATAAGTTATGGAAACGTTCCTTATTTATAAAGAATGATGCCTCACAAAGGCCAGGGCCTAATCGCGTTTCCTTTTCTTTGATGCGGGCGAACTATTTGATTACTCATACACTTAGCCCTTAAATTCCCCTTCTGATACACCTCCGATGATATGGTGTTGGAACAAGAAAACATAAACCAATAAAGGTAGGAGAATAATCGTGATACTCGCGCTGAACAAGTGCCACTGTATGGGGTTTTCATGAATCCAATTGATGATGCCAATGGATTCCCACGATATAGTCATCTTCAGTGCTGAGTTAGACTTTTTTCTGAATAATCCTCAATTAATCTTCTCACGAACTCGACGCGGTAAGAACCTCAAAAAATTTTCTCTAGCTACAAGCCGGGCCGTCTTTGGAGAGAGTGCATCGAGAAAAACATAGTATTGACTGATGGCCTTATCATAGTCTTGATAATGCCCGATTTTATCTGTACCGAGCATAAACCTGTCAGGAAATTCCTCTACTAAGGCCACCCATTTTTCATTCGGAATCCCATTGGGGGCTACATTCATAGGATACACCACCCAAGAAAGATCAATCCAGAGATTAGGATAAGTTTTGAGCATACGCCGGAGTTCTTGTACGAGGGTGGGTACTACAATGCGGCGACTGATTCCCGCATGAGCCCAGTTAAAGCGTGTCTTGGGATGATTCTTGACAGCTTCTTCTATCTCATGCAGATACAGAGGTTCTTGAATCCATACTGAGCTAATGTCACTGTGGATACAAACCGGAAGATCATGTTCGACAGCGAAAATGTAAACAGGATCTAAAGCGATATGATTTGCACGGGCCTGCTCTCCATAAGTTAGTGCCGTCAGGTCATCATGCCGGGTAAGAATTTCTCCTATTCCTTCCCAGAAGTCGGGATACCATTCGAACATTCGCCTCACATGATCGATAGCATTTCTATCTGTAGGGTTGAAGTCACAGATAAAGGGATGAAACCTTCTCCGGTCTTTTTCAGGCAGATTCTTTACCGCTCGGGCTACCAGAACATCGGTCGCACTGTACCAATACGTTCGTGAATCATCGCCGAGATAGTAAAAAGGCCTGCGGGGATCGACGGCATTCCATTTCTTGACCAGGGGTAAGCCATTGAGCATTGCATGGTCGACACCAGCATGATCCATCACCTTGAGAAGCGATTCAATCCCATCAGTATTTTGGAGAAAATCTACATAATGTAAATGGACGTCATTGATGCGATATTGTATCAAAGCTGTTTGATCCGAGATGGCAGAATTATTATCGGTATTCGCTGCTCCCGTGCTAAATATGTTTAAAATCAGCACTAAAATCAGTGTCATGGCTATCGAAATTGTTATCTTGCGTATTTTATTCATATTTAACCTCCACTTGTTTTAAGAAATCTAACATATAGCATACGGAATCCGTATAGCATAAATATGTTCTGTTTAATTTCAGTGGTTTATCAGTAAGTTTACTTGTTTAATTAATATTCTATCTATACAAAAAAGTCAAGTGAAAATAGTTCTCTATCAGGATGTGGTGAGATAGACTGTGGAGTTGAACGACCTATATAAATGAAATCCTTATTTAATAAAGGATAACGTTGTTAACTGTCAAACTTAGGTTAAAAAACCGAATTAAATAAATGTTTTGAAAAATTTGGTGTCTTTATTTTTTCCTCGAACTTAAACCCTTCCTTGACGAAGAGTTTCATACAGGCATCAACTACTTGAGGGTCATACAATATACCTTTATTCTTTGAGATCTCCTCCAGTGCCTTATCTATTCCGAGAGACTCCCGGTAGGGCCTGCGAAAGTTCATAGCCTCGATAGTATCGGCCACGGCTAAAATCCTTGCCTCCAGAAGAATTTTATCACCCGATAGACCTTGAGGATATCCAGAACCATCCATTTTTTCATGATGTTGAAGTACGATTTGGGCAATCGGCCAGGGAAATTCTATTATCTTCAATATGTTATAGCCGATCCGAGGATGGTTCTTTATGATATTGAATTCGTCATCGTTTATCCGACCAGGCTTGCTGAGGATCTCTGAAGGTATAGCTATCTTGCCAATATCGTGAATAAGCCCACTCGTACGGATACCATCAATTTGTTCCTTTGGAAGGCCTATCTCTATGGCTATGGCACAAGCAAGATTAGTCACCCGTTGCTGATGACCTGCCATATAAGGGTCCTTCATTTCAATTGCTGATGCCAGGGCGTGAACTATTTCCTGGAAAGTTTTTCGCAGTTTCTTAAAACTTTGTTTAAGTTCTTCCTCCAATTGCTTACGCTTGGTGACGTCGATAAGAGATATGATAGATTTTTTTGTTCCCGGAATTGAATCGATGTTCATAAGTATGTT
>JAUWJJ010000036.1 GCA_030607765.1 Candidatus Aerophobota bacterium | reverse complement strand
TCATAAAGAGAAATAGGTCCGTAGCTCAACTGGCTAGAGCACCGGACTCCAAATCCGGCGGTTGCGGGTTCGAGTCCTGCCGGGCCTGCCAGTAGTTTGGTACTTGGTGAACAGTTTTTGTAGCCTATTTACGCAGGTTCCGAATTTCTGTGTTCTCTCTGGCGAAATTTTAGCAGAGAGTAAATGAGGATAATTCTCATAGGAGATCACAGAGGGTATATAAGATGTGAGAAGTGATATGTAATGTGTAGAAACCTTATTACTCATCACTTATTACTAATTACAATTCTCTGTGTCCTCTGTGGTTAAGTTTTAACATTACTCTTATAAAAATAGGGATTTTTAAATGACTAATAAAATAAAAAGTTTTCTTCGTTTAGTTAGAGCTGAGTTAAAAAAAGTTACCTGGCCTACACGAAGTGAAATTATAAAATCAACCATTGTCGCTGTAGCTGCTATAATTGTTTTTTCCATTGTTATAGGAGGAATTGATGTGGTATTCCTCCAGATTTTGAGAATTTTCTTAGGATGAAAATGGTCAAAAGGTGGTATGCTCTTCATACTTATGCGGGGCAGGAAGATAGAGTAAAGAAAAATCTTGAGCAAAGGATTGAGTCATTTGGAGTAAAGGATAAAATATCTCGAATTTTAATTCCCAAGGAAAGAATAGCTGAAGTTAGAAATGGGAAAAGAAGAATATATAAAAGAAAGTTCTTTCCCGGATATATACTGATAGAAGCCGAACTTACTGATGAAACAAGGTATGTAATTAGTAATACTCCTGGAGTTAGTGGTTTTGTGGGCCCCAGAAGTCAACCTGTCTCTTTGGATAAAAAAGAAATAGATAATGTTGAATATCGAATGGGACTTTTAGAGAAGAAACCTAAACCCGGAGTGGTTTTTGAGATTGGAGAAACCATTCGCATAACTAAAGGACCCTTCGCTAATTTCCAGGGAGAGATTACCGAGGTAAATCCTCAACAACAGAGGCTTAAGGTTTTGGTTTTAATTTTCGGACGGGAAACCCCTGTAGAGTTAGAATATATTAATGTGGAGAAGCTATGATGGCCAAAAAGTCTATCGAGGCACAGATTAAACTTCAAATTCCCGCAGGGAAAGCAAACCCAGCTCCTCCTGTTGGTCCAGCTTTGGGTCAACACGGAGTAAATATAATGAATTTTTGTAAGTCTTTTAACGAAAAAACCAAAGGTAAAGAAGATATTATAATTCCTGTATTGATAACCATTTATAAGGATCGTTCCTTTACCTTTGAATTGAAGACGCCCCCTGCCGCTTCCTTACTTAAAAAGGCAGCTAATATTGAAAAGGGTTCTGGGGAACCTAACAAGAGAAAGGTGGGTAAGGTAAAAAAGAAAGATGTTGAAGAAATAGCTAAGATTAAAATGCCAGATTTAAATGCCTACGGACTAAAAGAGGCTATGAAGATTATTGAGGGAACAGCCAAAAATATGGGATTGGAGATAGAGGAGTAATCAGCTATGTCTAAAAGAAGTAAAAAGTATCTTTTAGCTGAAAAGAAGGTGGATACTAACCGAAGGTACACTCCCGCTGAAGCTGTAAGTCTTATTAAGGAGATATCTTCTCGCAATTTTGAGGAAACTGTGGAGATAGCTGTGGCTTTGAACATAAAACCTAAGAAGAAAGGGGAAAGAATAAGAGGAACGGTGGTACTTCCTCGAGGATTGGGAAAGTCAGTTAAAGTGGTAGTTTTTGCTGCAGGAGATAAAGCTGAGGCAGCTAAACAAGCGGGAGCAGAGTTTATTGGCGGAGAGGATTTGGTTGAAAAAATTCAAGGGGGATGGTTGGATTTCGATGCCGTGGTTTCTACTCCAGAGATGATGAGGACAGTAGCTAAATTAGGGCGAATCCTTGGTCCTAAAGGTTTGATGCCTTCTCCCAAGGTAGGTACAGTAACTGATGAGCCTGCTCGGGTAGTAGAAGAATTAAAAAAAGGTAAAATAGAGTACAGAAATGATGCTACCGGGGTAGTTCATACTCCCTTAGGGAAAGTTTCTTTTGATGATGAAGCTCTCCTGGAAAATTTTGAGGTTCTTTTGAAAGCCTTGGAAAGAGATAAACCTTCCACAGTAAAGGGAAAATATGTGAAAAGTGTTTTTCTTTCCTCTACTATGGGACCGGGGATAAAGGTTTACCTGGAACACAGGAATAATAAGTAAAATGAAATTAGATGAGAAAAAACAGTTAACAGCGATAGTGAAAGATACTCTTTTGAAAAGTAAGGCGTCTTTTATTGTAGGTTATCGTGGGTTAACAGTAGTTGAACTTACCGATTTTCGAAAAAAATTAAAGGAAAATGAAGCTTTCTTCCAAGTAATTAAAAATACTTTAGCTAATCGAGCTTTAAAAAAAGCTAAATTAGAGATGTTGAGCGGTTTTTTCTGCGGACCTACTGGTATAATTTTTGTTCAGGGCGAACCTTTGAAATCAGCCAAGGTAATTAAGGAATTTATGTCCGAACATTCCAATTTGAAAATTAAAGGGGGTATTTTAGGAAATTATCTGTTAGATAAAAATAAATTTCTTTATCTTGCAGAATTACTTCCAAAATCTGTTCTTTTATCTCAATTTATATTCCTACTGCAATTTCTTTCGAGAAGATTAATTAGAGTTTTAAATCATCCTTTAATTAACTTCATTTTAGTTATAAAATATATTTTAGAGCAAAGAGGAGGTTTATCTATGCCAGCCAAAGTAAAAAAGGTTCCTGATACCGAAAAAAAAGGAAAAGTTCAAAAAATGGGGAAGAAGGAGCAGATTATTGAAGTTATTGAGCAGATGAATGTATTGGAGTTATCGGAATTAGTAAAAGAACTGGAGGAAAAATTTGGAGTTCAAGCGGCACCTGCTCAGGTAGCTACAGCTGCCACTCCTGCTGCTCAAGAGAAACCTAAAGAGGAAGAAAAAACAGAATTTAATGTAATCCTTGGTGAAATAGGTCCCAAGAAGATTCAGGTAATTAAAGAGGTGAGAAAACTTACATCCTTGGGTTTAAAAGAAGCTAAAGATTTGGTAGAGCAGGCTCCTAAGCCAGTTAAAGAAGGTGTAACTAAGGAAGAGGCTCTTAAAATAAAACAGACTTTAGAAGCTGTGGGAGCTAAAGTAGAACTAAAATAAAATTTGGATTTAACTTTTAAGGGAGTAAATATTGGAAGCAAAAGTTATAGATTTTAGCAAATATCCTTCCATTGTAGATATACCTGATTTGTTAGAATTACAAAGAATCTCTTACGACTCTTTTCTTCAAAGGAATATCTTACCTAAGAAGAGAAAAAGAGAAGGACTACAGTCTGTTTTTTCAGATATCTTTCCTATGGAAAGTTACAATGGCAAAATAGTTCTGGATTTTGTAGGATATCGCTTTGGCAAACCACAGCATGATTTAGAGAAATGCGAGGAAGAAGAACTTTCCTATACACTTCCCTTATATGTGACACTGAGGTTGAACAATAAAGAAACTGGAAAAGTGATGGAGGAGGAAGTTTATTTAGGTGACATGCCTTTAATGACTGATGAGGGGAGTTTTATCATTAATGGGACGCAGAGAATAGTAGTTAATCAGTTGCAAAGAGCACCAGGGGTATTTTTTGAAGAAGATACTTCGGGGTCCAGTGGAGGGAAACTATTTTGTAAAGCAAGGGTTGTTCCCCAACGAGGAAACTGGTTAGATTTTGAGATTAAAGATAGTCTTTTATACTTTCGTATCAATCGGGGGAAGAGAATGTTGGTTACTCTTTTCTTGAGAGCTCTGGGAACAAGTCCTGAGCAGATTTTAAAGGAGTTTCCCCATCCTCAAGACAGGGAGATTCTAAAGCGAACTTTTGAGGAGGATGGAACAAAATCTTCTCGGGAAGCTCTTTTTAGAATTTATCAGTGTTTGAGACCTGGTCGTCCTTTAGTGTTTGAATCAGCTAAACAGGTATTTGAGAAAACTTTCTTTGATTCTCGAGGATACAATCTAAGTAAAACAGGTAGGTATCAAATCAATAAAGAATTAGGTCTAAATACTCACTGGAATAGTATGATTCTTCAAGTAGAGGATGTTGTAGGAGTTATGAAGTTTCTACTTAAGATGAATCGAGAGACAAGAGAGCTTAAAAGCTTAGATCATCTTTCCTATAGAAGGGTGAGAAGAGTGGGGGACCTCTTAGCTGAACAGATTCGTATCGGATTAGCTCGCCTGTCCAGAATAGTTCAACAACGAATGAGCATTCAGGATCCTGAAACAGTTACTCCACGTTCCTTAGTTAACACTCGATTTTTAAGGGGAGCAATACAGAGTTTTTTTCATACAGGTCGTCTTTCTCAATATCTTGATCAAACTAATCCTTTGGCTGAGCTAACCCATAAACGTAGATTATCAGCTTTAGGTCCAGGAGGTTTAACCAGGGTTCAAGCTAAAGAAGAAGTTAGAGATATCCATTATTCTCACTATGGACGCGTATGTCCTATTGAAACTCCAGAAGGTCAGAATATAGGGCTTATAGTTTCTCCGTGTACTTACGCCCGAGTAAATGAACTTGGGTTTTTAGAGACTCCTTATAGAAGAGTTAGAAATGGCAAGGCAACGGAAGAAATAGATTATCTTGATGCCAGAAAGGAAGATATGTATCATATAGCAGGGTGTGGTGTAGTAGATAACCAGGGAAATTTCACCAAGTCCCACATAATAGCTCGATATCAAGGAGAAATAATAGCTGTTTCCCCTCAAGAGGTAGATTATATAGATGTCTCTCCTAAGCAGATAGTTAGTGTAACCACTTCTTTGGTACCTTTTTTGGAGCACAATGATGCTAACCGAGCTTTAATGGGATCAAATATGCAAAGGCAAGCTGTTCCCTTAGAAAATCTGGAGCAACCTTTAATTCAAACAGGGATGGAGGGTAAAATAGCTCAGGACTCTTTAACTTTTCAAAGGGCTAAAAGAGGGGGAAAGGTTATCTATGTAGATGCCACCAAGATAAAAATAAAAAAAAGCTCCCGGAGAATAGATACTTATTCTTTAATGAGATACAAGAGGTCTAATCAGAGAACTTGTATAGATCAAAGACCCATTGTGGAAAAGGGCGAAATGGTAAAAGAAGGAGATTTTATTACCGATGGCCCGGCTATTCATAAAGGGAAGCTCTCTTTGGGTAGAAATATTTTGGTGGCTTTTATGCCCTGGGAAGGATACAACTTTGAGGATGCAATTTTAATTAGTGAGAAATTAGTAAAAGAAGATGTTTTTACTTCCATTCATATTGAAGAATTTCAGGTAGAGGCTAAGGAGTTAAAATCAGGAACAGAGGAAATAACTGCCGATATCCCTAATGTGGATGAAGCTTCTTTGAAAGATTTAGATGAAAATGGAATAATCAGAATGGGAGCTGAGGTTTCCTCTGGAGATATTTTAGTGGGTAAAGTAACTCCTCAGATAGAAGTAAAGCTAACTCCTGAGGAGAAATTGCTCCGCAGTATTTTTGGAGAGAAAGCTCAAAAAGTTAAGGATAACTCTTTGAGAGTACCCCATGGTATCAGAGGGAAAGTAATTGGGGTTAAAGTGTTTCCTCGGGAGAGTGGTATCCTCCCCCCCGATGTTAAAGAGAGAGTGAAAATTTACGTAGCGCTCGGGCGGAAGATTAGTGCAGGAGATAAACTATCTGGTCGTCATGGAAATAAGGGAGTTGTAGGTAGAATACTTTCCGAAGAAGATATGCCCTATCTTCCCGACGGCACCCCGGTAGAGATGGTGTTGAATCCCTTAGGCGTTCCTTCTCGAATGAATATTGGCCAAATTTTTGAACTTCATCTGGGGTGGGTAGCCAAACAGTTAGGTGTACAAATGATATGTCCAATTTTTGAGAGTCCCGGGGAAGAAGAAATAAGAAAGCTTTTAAAAAGAGCATTTTTACCAGAGTCAGGTAAGGTAACTCTTTATGATGGTAGAACTGGAGAGCCTTTCCATCATCCAATAGCTGTGGGTTATATGTATATAATGAAATTGATGCATATAGCCGAAGAAAAACTGCATACTCGCTCAACAGGGCCTTACGCTTTAATTACCCAGCAACCCTTAGGAGGTAAATCTAGGCAAGGAGGACAGAGGTTTGGTGAAATGGAAGTATGGGCTCTGGAAGGTTATGGAGCAGCTTACACTCTTCAGGAAATGCTTACTGGAAAATCAGATGATTTGCAGGCTAGAACCCGAATACATGAGCAAATAATAAAGGGAGAAAATCTTTTAGAGACAGAAACTCCGGAATCCCTGAAGGTTTTAATTAAAGAACTTCAATCTCTGGGATTATCTTTAGAATTCTGGAAAAACGGAAAGAGAACTTCCATTAAAAGTATGGAAGAAGGGGAGTAAACTTAGGAGGTTTGAATTGTGGGAAACTAATGATGTTAGCAAAATCAAAATAAGAATGGCTTCTCCTGAGGAAATGAAAGGATGGTCTTACGGAGAGGTAAGGAAAACCGATACCATTAATTACAGGACTTTTAGGCCTGAGAGAGGTGGTCTTTTTTGTGAGCAAATCTTTGGTCCTAGTAAGAGTTACGAGTGTTACTGTGGTAAATATAGAAAGATGAAATACAAAGGAGTTATATGCGAGAGGTGTGGAGTAGAAGTTACTTCCTCCAAGGTTAGACGAGAAAGGATGGGGCATATTAAATTAGCTGCCCCTGTTGCCCATATTTGGTATACAAAAAAGTATCTTCCTCATTTATTGGGGATGAGAAAGAGCGATTTAGAAAGGGTGGTTTATTTCATAAATTATTTAGTGATCGATCCCAAAGGGACTTCTCTGAAACCATTGCAATTATTAGAAGATGAGGAATGCAGGCATTATAAAGAGGTTTACAAAGAGGGTTCTTTTCAGGTAGGAACTGGAGCAGAAGCTATACTAAAAGTCTTGCAGGACATAAAACTGGAAAATTTAAAGCAAGATTTAAAAGAGAAATTTCTTCAAAAGGGAACTAAAAAAGGAGAAAGAATAAAACTGATAAAGCGATTGAAAGTAGTAGATAATTTCCTCCGCTCAGGGAATAAACCGGAATGGATGGTCTTGAAAGTTATTCCTGTAATTCCTCCTGATTTTCGTCCTATGGTTCAACTGGAAAGTGGTATATTTGCTAATTCAGATTTAAATGATCTGTATCGTCGGATAATTAATAGAAATAATCGCCTTAAGTATCTTTTAGAAATAGGTGCTCCTCGAATAATTATTCAGAATGAGAAAAAGATGCTTCAACAGGCAGTAGATGCTCTTTTTGAGAATGAAAATCTTCCCCAACCTATACTGGGTTCCGCTGGCAGACCTCTTAAATCTTTAGGAGAGATAATAAAGGGGAAGCAGGGTAGATTTCGCCAGAATCTTTTAGGTAAGAGAGTTGATTACTCGGGAAGGGCAGTAATTATTCCTGGACCTCATCTGGAGTTTTCTCAATGTGGTATTCCTGAGAAAATGGCTCTGGAGCTTTTTAGGCCTTTTGTTTTAGCAGAAATTTTAAGGGAGGGGAAAGCTGAGACTATAAAAAGAGTCAATGATTTGATAGAAAAGAGGGATCCTTTTGTCTGGGAGATACTGGAAAGGGTGGTTAAAGGTCATCCTGTTCTTCTTAACCGGGCTCCTACTCTGCATCGTTTGGGAATTCAGGCTTTTCAACCAATCCTGGTAGATGGAGATGCAATTCAACTTCACCCCTTAGCTTGTGCCGCATTTAACGCTGACTTTGATGGTGATCAAATGGCAGTTCATCTTCCCCTTTCTCACGAGGCCCAGCTGGAGGCGAAGGTTTTAATGCTTTCCGAAAATAATATTCTTTCTCCAGCTAATGGTGAGCCAATTGTTACTCCAACTCAGGATATTACTCTGGGTTGCTATTACTTAACTGTGGTGAAGAATGAAGAAGAGGTTGCAAGAAGAACTTTTTCTTCTTTTGAGGAAGTAATTTTAGCTTATGATTTGAAAAATGTAGGTTTACATGAAAAGATAAAAATTTTCATAAATGGGCAGTGGCTGGAAACTACGCCAGGGAGAGTAATTTTCAATCAAGTTCTTCCTGAAAAAATGTCTTTTCAAAACAAAGTGATAAATAAATCAGTTTTGTCTGAAATTATAACTAACATTTGGAAAAACCTTGGGGATGTAGTCGTTGTTGATACTTTGGATAAAATTAAGAAATTAGGATTTGCTTTCGCCACCCAATCCGGGCTGACCTTTGCT
>JAUWJJ010000040.1 GCA_030607765.1 Candidatus Aerophobota bacterium | reverse complement strand
ATTTACCCCTTGAAATTAGTGGAAGAAATCTCACAAATAGCCAAAAAATACCATCTATTCTTTCATATGGATGGAGCCAGACTTCTTAATTCTACCGTAGCTTTAAGGATTGATCCAATAGAATACAATCAGTATGTAGACTCAGTTATTCTCTGTTTATCTAAGGGTCTGGGTGCACCTGTAGGTTCAATGGTTGCCGGAACAAAAGAGTTTATCAAGCAAGTTCGGCGGTTTCGGAAAATGTATGGGGGAGGAATGAGACAGATAGGATTTCTAACTGCTGCTGGAATTTATGCTCTGGATCATCATATTGAGCGATTAGCTGAAGACCACCAAAAGGCCAGGAGATTAGCTCAAGCCTTAAGTAAGATCTCTGGTATAAAAATAGAACCTCAAAGGGTAAAAACCAATATTCTCTACTTTGAAGTTAAAAAGGAAGAGTGGACAGCTAAAAGAGTAGTTGAGGAATTGAGAAAAAGGGAAGTTTTGGTCTTGGCTATACAAGAGCAATTTATCAGAGCAGTAACTCATCTTGATGTAAGCGAAGAAGATATTGAAAAAGCTATATTGGTCTTTCAGAGGTTGTTCACTTCTTCTTCATATTTCTAAATTTTAATCGAAAGAGAAATTTTAAGCTGACCCGGAGTGATCTCAATCTTCTCCAGTTTTACCGAAAATGGCAATTGCGTTAAATCTACTATTGGATTGAGTTTGGTCATTATTAAATTCTCAAGGATCAGTGCTCTAATTCCACCTATGTGTAACTTAAAATCCTTTATATAAATTTGAGAAGGATTTTCCAGGACCAATCTCCCGAGCATCTCTACAGGAATAATTAAAAATAAAAAAGGTGCTTTAAAACTAACTTTTACTGAATCTGTTAGAAGTTTTACTTTGAGATTTTTGAATTGAGGGTTTTGTTTTTGGATAAAATACTCAAGGTTTCTTTCCGAGATCAGTCCATAGAAAAAACTCTCCTCAAGTTCCAGGATCTGAAATTTCCCTTGTTTCTTGAAAGTTTCTATTCCAAATTTTCCCTTAACGAAAAAAGCTATTCCTTTATCGACAACCAGTCCCGGTAGGGAAAAATTCAAGATTTCTCTTTTTAATTGAGAATTTTTGGGAAAAAACTCTCCCAGCTTTGCCATAGTACTAAATTGTTTCGCCTCAATCAAAATGTTCTTAAATCTTCCCGAGGCTAAATCTTTCTCAGAGCCCTCAATCTTTAGACTTATCTCCCCCTCTTCAAATTCATTTAAGATACAGTCTCTAAGCTCTGCTTTTATCCCCCCTTCTGATATTTTAGGAAGGGACAGAGTAAGTAAAATCACAAGTAAACCTATAAATCTTATCTTCCATCCCACTTTCTCTTTAACTACCTCCTGGACATAAATTGTGTGATGTTTAATGTTAAGAATTGAAACTGCATAGGTGAGGAAGTTCTCGATCTTTGACATTTTTGTTCTGTAGCGTTTTTTCTTACTTGTCTGAAACTTCCTTGACCAACTTATACCCTGAGATGAACCGCTTGGTATGGTAGGGGATAAAGAGAAAAGGCAAAATCTCAAGATCCTCAACCATCCTCTTGTTCAGCCTTAACTGCTTAACATCATTCAGTTCCGAGTAACACAGGTGGAGCATAGTCTTAATAGAACCTTTGGAAAAAACTCGCGATTTTTTGCCTCTGGCGCATTCCTCACACAGGATTCCACCAGCTTCAACGCAAAAGTAGCAGGTATCCATAGCTTTTAGTTTTTTTCTACATTTAGCACATTCTTCTAATACAGGAGCGTAGCCTAAAAGCCGCAATAGCTTTAGTTCAAATGCCCTGAGAAGTATATGGAGCTTATTCTTTGGAAATTCTCCTAACACAGAAAGAGACTGCAGGACCAGACTAAAAATGATTACATTTTTCTCTTGGATAGGAGTAAGCTTAGCAGTTAATTCTGCAATGTAATTAGCACAGGCCATCCTCAAAAGATCTTTCTTTATCTTGGGGAATAAAGATATAAGCTGGCACTCACTAAGTGTATCAAGATCGCCTTTTTTGCTCCTGTAAGCCAAAATATCAACATAGGATATTGGCTGCACGGTGGGGGCAAATCTGCTTTTTAGTCTTCTTGCACCCTTGGCCACCACCTTTAGTTTGCCATATTTTTGGGAAAAAAGTTCTATTATCTTGTCCTGATCAGCTAACTCGTAATCTCGAAGAACTACTCCTCTGGTCTTGTATAGCATTATCCTTAAAAACCTTGATATTACTCACTCCAGTTAAATTTTCTTCTGCCCTCAAAAGCCTGGGATAAAGTAAAATCATCAGCAAATTCAAGATCCCCACCTGCTGGAAGACCTATGGCAAGCCGTGTTACCCGAATCCCAAATGGACTAAGCAATCTTGAGATGTACATGGCTGTGATATCACCTTCTGGATTGGGATCGGTTGCCAGAATAACCTCTTTTATACCCCCTTTTCTGATCTTGTTCAGGAGTCCCTTCACATTGATATCATCAGACCCTATGTCTTTGGCAGGAGAGATTGCACCACCTAAAACATGATACAGACCATTGAACTTTGCCATCTTCTCAATAATGATGACATCTCGAGGCTGTTCAACAACACAAATAACGGTTTTGTCTCTTTTCTCGTCCTGACAGATACTGCAAGGATTCTCTTCAGTAAGGTTTCCACATATAGAGCATAATCTGACTTTTTTGCTTATGGCATCAATTGCCTTGATCAAGCTTTCATGCTCCTTTCTTGGTGAGTGGACTAAGGATAAAGTTATACGTCGGGCGCTTTTCTCACCAAGCCCTGGAAGTTTGGTTAGCTCCCTTATCAAATTTTCAACTGACTCTACTTTGTACATGGATTCCTCTATTTTTTATGAGCTTATGTATTTTATGTTTCTTTTTGTCCTGGGTCAAGTTACATCTTTTGCAAATCATATACTCTCTTCGCTACAAAGAAGGAAAATTCTCTTTTTTCTCCTACTCGCTACCTAAAAAAATAGAGAACTTCTTTCAGTAATGATTCTTTATCATAAATTGGACTTATTTTTTCAAGTTCCTGGGAAGAAGCTATCTGCTCTAATCTTTCCTCGGGAACGACCTTGGGTTCCAATTTGGATAGGACATTGGGAACATCAACAAATCGGGAGATTTTATTAAATTGTCTTATGCCACCTCTGGTGCCTTCATGATGCAAGGATAAGAAAAGATAGTTTTTTGCCCTGGTAATTCCCACATAGAACAAGCGATGTTCCTCCTCGAGTTCATCCTCATAGCCCAGCGCGAAACTAACCGGCAAAACCCCGTCCATGAGACAAATTAAGAATACAGCTTCCCATTCTAAGCCCTTCCCCGAATGGATAGTAGATAAGGTAAGCGGTTTTTCCTCCTCAGGAGTAGATGGATCTACTCTCCATATCCCTCTCTCGGGTGGTTCCATAGCAAAATCCGCTAAAAGTTCTGTTAGAGAACTATATCTCATGGATATCTGTCTCAAAGTCTCTAAATCATTGACTCTCAAGTACCAATTGTCAAATTTATCTTTTAATATGGGATTGTAATAATCAAGAATAATTCCAAATTGTTCTCCCACATTTAAGTGTTCACTGTAAGCGCTCTTCAAAACTGATCTCAGTTTGGTTAATCCCTGACAATATTTGTATCCTTTACTGAATTCAGGAAAGACTCTTTCTATGATGTCATTAAAAGAAGAAGAGGCAATAATTTTTGCCAGAATTCGCTCCGATGTTTTAGGGCCTATCCCTCTAATTAGCATTAACACTCTATTCCAGGCCAGCTCATCTTTGGGGTTTAGGATTATCTTGAGATGGGCAATGGTATCTTTCACATGAGCGGTTTCATAAAATCTAAGACCCCCGAATACTTGATAGGGTATATTTCTCTTGCTTAATTCGGTTTGAAGTGGTATGGAAGTATAAGCGGAACGGAACAATACCCCCTGATGGCTTAGAGCCATACCCTCATCTCTGAGTTCCTTAATCTTAGTGGCCACCCATTCGGCTTCTCCATAGGCATCCTTAAAGAATAGAACCTGTGGCTTGTTTCCTATCTGTTTTCGTGCTGAGACGAGACATTTAGAATATTTGTTCTTCATATTCTCAAGCACTGAATTAGCTACATCTAAAATAGATTGAGTACTTCGATAATTCTCTTCCAGCTTAATAATTTTACATTCTGGGAATTGCCTCGGAAATTGCATGATATTCTCAAAGGATGCTCCCCTGAAACCATAGATACTTTGTGCATCATCGCCAACGGCCATAATATTTTTATGCCTTTCAGCCAGCAGGTAGGCTATCTCTCCTTGAAGGGCGTTGGTGTCTTGATACTCATCAACCATAATAAATTGATATTCCTGAGAAAGGCGATTCCTTATATCTTGATTTTTCAACAAAAGATTAAGATAAATCAGCAAATCATCATAGTCCAGGTAGCTTTTCTCAATCTTGTATTCTGCATATTTCTTTCTAAGAGTTTTTATATCAGAGATGTATTCAAGAAAATGGGGATACTCCTTGTTAAGGATGTCTTCTATGGGTATATTCTTGTTGATAGATATGCTAATGATGGATCTCAAGGTATCTTTTCGGGGAAATCTTTTTTTCTTTTTAAAAAATCCCAGATTAGTACAACACCTATGAATTGCCTCCTCTGCATCCCCTTCGTCCAGAACAGAAAACGAATTGGGAAATCCAATGATTGTTGAATATCTTCTTAGCACGTTAAAGGCGAAGGAATGAAAAGTACCACCTTCTACATCCTGACATTCAGGATCATGCCTGGCAGCCCGAGAAAGCATTTCACGAGCTGCCTTTCTGGTAAAGGTAAGTAGTAAAATAGAGTGGGGAGGAATTTTATTTTGCACCAGATACAGGACCCTGTATTCAATGACTCTGGTTTTGCCAGATCCGGCCCCAGCAATAACTAAAACGGGGCCGTTAATTGTGGTAACAGCCGCAAACTGAGACGCATTAAGTTGTTCTTTTAGATTAACCATTTTTATTCCTCAAGTATCAGGTTAGACCAAAAACTCAGCAAGTAAATATAATCTAACCTACTATACACTAAATTCGCTTTTTGTTAAGCGTGGTGTGTGAGGATTTGACAAAAACTTTTACTGGATTTATGATATGTAGTAAGTAATACAAAGAAGCGTTGGTGATTAAGACAATGGTCTCTTCTGAGTGAATCACAGGCAAAAGCAACCTGTAGAAGTGAAAATATTGCCATTAAGGGAGGATTCTTACAAGATTTTCTCGGGCAAACTTTGAGGCAAAGACCTCACTAATACTACACAACCAAAAAAGGAGGGTCATCATGGCTTATAATGTTCCTGAGCTGGGAAGAAGGAGAGTAACCGATCGTCATCTCTCTTTCGGGATTTACGTGGTTATTTTTGTGATTGCGATAGCTCTGCTCATTACCATGAGCGTCGCTCTTGGTTTTGCTTTTTGGGCTCGCGGAATGCCCTGGCGTGAGTATGATTTTGGCCCCAGGTTCCCTTTTTTTATGGCGGGATGGGGCATTGTGGTGAGTATTATCGGAATTGCACTTTCCATTGTCTTCTGGTGGTTCCAGTGGCAACTTTACAAAAGGCGAAATGAGCACATCGAGCGAGCTAAACAACTTAAGATGAGTCTTTCTCGTTGGCTCAAAGAAAAGCACAACATTGACATGGCACCTGGAGCAGGCTCCGACTTTTATCTTACCACACGAGAACAGTATCGAGGTATTGGCTTTTTCATTGCCTGGGTCATTCTCAGTTATGTTACCGGTTTCATAGGATTCATTTTTACTTTGATCGCCTGGTATTGGCTTACCCGTGATTATGCTATTCATGAGCAGGGAGAGCTGGGATTTTTTCGCCAGGTGTCCCAAAAGCTTAAGGATAAGGGAATTTCCTTTGAGCCGGAAATTCGACATCCTCTGATTCAGCGCAGTATGGTGTTGTACATCATCCTCATGATTGTTCCAGGAGTTAATGTTATCTGGAGTATCTGGTGGAGTTATATCCTCTTTAGTGACCCGAACATCCATTTTGATACTCACGAGTACTGGGAGTCTCAACTGGAACGAATTATTACAGGGCCAGTTTCCTCTACCACTCCCCAGCCAGGTCTGGACATCCTGAAAGAGCGTTATGCCCGGGGAGAGATTACCAGGGAAGAGTTCGAAAAAATGAAGAAAGATCTTTCCAACGGCTAAGATATATCTTCAGATCAATTCCACCTTTAGCTTTTTGTAGAAAAATGCCAGAATTCCCCTCAGCTTGCTAAGGGGAAAATACCCCCTTTTCAAGCTCCTTCTGAGGACTCTCGTCCGTCATTACGCTAAACCCTGTTTTATGGAGGTATTGAGGAGTATTAAAGAGAATATTTATGAAATATAGATAGCCCTTGTTGACATAATCAAAGAGAGGAGTGATAGTATAGTTTATAGCTGTGTAGAAAGACATTTTAGGGAGTAAAAAGTCAGGGGTAAAATTTTACTCCTGACGAATACTCTTTGTGCTGGATAAATTAACTTTTGTCAGGGATGCTTATAGAATAGCCTCATTCTATTCGTGGCCCGAGAGAAGAATAAATCTTTTACTAACATTCTGAGGAGAAAATGGCCATTATCTGTCCCAAATGTAAGCACCAATACGATGTTACCTTGTTTGAATTCGGCAATATTGTCAAATGTGATTGTGGAGCAAGAATAAAGCTTGATCCAGGAAAAGGTGTAATTTTAGAAGAAAAGGAAGGTTTGCAAAACAGGAGGAAGCTAACAATGTCTGCTCTTTTTATTTCAGGATCTGAAGTTGCTAATAGAATTAAAAACTTAATCCATAAGGTTACTCAGCTAAGATAAAGATAAGCTCTATCTTACTGTAAAACAGATTTACTTTTTAGATAAAAAAGGCAGTTTGGATTTTATGTATTTCTCTATTTATTATCATGCAGATTAATGGACGAGAAGTTAAGGCTATATATCTTAAAGATAATAATTTATTTTATGTTGAATTACTTTTAGGAAAAGGTGATTGCCCGGAAAAAAGAGAATTCCCAGATGTTCAGTTATGTCCAGGAGATTGTCAAGGTACTTATCTAAGTGCAATAGTTAAAGATGATGCAATAAGGATTATTGGTAGTATTTACCCAAAGCCACATATTATGTATATTGAAGAATTTGCAAGAAAGTACAACCTAAAAAAAGAAGAGGTTGGGGAATATCTGAAGGATTACTTGAACAATAACCTTTATACTGTTAAATCTTATATGGCGGGTAGAAAAAAGAGAGTTTATGTTAGAGGAGAGCATGTACAAACTGTTTTTGAGCGATGTGTTTTCCGACTGGCACAAGGAGAATTTGCTAACCTTTTAACAGAGTTGCGAGAAAGAGAGCTTGAAAAAATTACTCAAAATTTGGATGAGATAAAAAAGATGGCTATTCCTACCACAACTACAGAGTTTGGTAGAAGCTATAAGGGATAACATCGAATCACCCAATAAAATTCTTTCTCTGCATCAGAACACTTATCTTAGGCTTCCTAAATCTTTTGTAACTATTCAGGCATCCTGTCCTAACTTCAGCCCAGAATTCGGCGATTTATTAAAGCTCTCTACCGTGTAGGGGAGGCTTTAGCCTCCCGATTGCTCCGATTTCTTTTTAACTCTTGCTTCACAAAGGGCGATTAGCCTCGCCCCTACACACTAAATAGTCAACAGTCAATTGGTCTCAGGTTTATTTGTATTGGTATGATTGGACCGGCTGAATAGTTACTATTTTATATGATTTTGTGCAGATTATAGTCACAATATGGTCACAAAATTTTACTATTTTATATAAGTATTTTATAGTATCTAAGAGTTCTCCTGCAGGCAACTTAGTAACTTTCTCTATAATTTCCACTTTTCATGTATTTAAATCCTATTATAAAATAAAATTCAGGAGGTGGTATCCGATGAAAGAACAAATTTTGCTAGATAGAATTACTATCAATCCAAAAGTGATGGTTGGCAAGCCAACTATCAGGGGTTTGAGAATCACGGTGGAACAAATT